>NZ_JADNNI010000008.1:0-132100 GCF_015556925.1 Enterococcus sp. 1001283B150225_161107_E12
GCAGATAAATGTAAAGTCTATCATATTGAGTTAAGACTAGTCGATCGATTCTATCCTAGCTCGAAACGATGTCATGAATGTGGGCATAAGAAAGTGGATTTAAAGCTATCTGAGCGTACCTATCACTGTGAGAAGTGTGGATATGTAGCAGATAGAGATTATAACGCGAGCATGAATTTGAAAGATGTGAAGGAATACAAAGTGATTGCATAAGATCGGAACTTTGCATATGTACCGATGGCTTAGTCGGGAATTAACGACTGTGGAGAATGAGACAAACCGTAGTAGTGTGGAAGTGACGAGGCGGCATTCGATGAAACAGTAATTCTAACTACGTGAAGTAGTAGAGAAATCTCGATATAGATATATTTGTCTATATTTTGAGTAGCAGATGCAAATGGATTATTTCAATCAAGCAATGTCTTTATTTTCCAACGGGGTGATTACTGCAGGAAGCTTACTGACCGTTTGGGGCATTATCCAATTAGGCGTTGCAATCAAAGAGCATAATGGGCCAGGAATGCAACATGCCATTTTTCAAATCGTTGGGGGTGCAGTGATTTTAGCTGCTGGTGCGTGGATCACGAATATTTCAATGTGAGGAGCGAAAAAGGATGGACGGTGCGATCGAATTTTTACTACAAACGATTGCAGAACAATTAAGTTTATCAACGAATCATAAAAATAGTCTTTTACAAAATCTCGAACACTATTTGCCGGAAATCTATCATTACAGTGTGACGATCATGGAAAGTGTCATCAAACCTATTGCTTATTCCCTATTAGGTTTTCTATTGTTGATCGAATTTCAACAACTCGCACATCGACTATATGGCAAGCAGTCAGAGTTTGGTGGACTGGATCTTTTCTTGCCATTGTTTATCAAAATCGGGTTGACCGTACTGCTTTTACGTCACTTGATGGTTTTCCTCAATGCCATTATGGATGTAGGTATTTTTGTTAGTCAAGGAATCAATCAATTGGAGATCCGAGGTGTGACAGATCAGACAATGGATATCTTCAACGTGATGGAGCAGATCGATCAGCTAGGTTTTTTTGAAAAAATGGTGTTGTTGATGATTTTACTCGTTCCCTTGATTCTATCGATCATTGTTAGCGTCCTTGCTCAAGTGCTGATCTTTTTACGTTTTTTAGAAATGTATCTTTATTTGAGTATCTCACCTTTACCGATTGTCGCTTTAGTGAATACAGAAATCGGGCATGTCGGAAAGAATTTTTTAAAACTATTTGGTGCGGCATCTTTACAAGGTGTATTGCTTTTTATCGTGTTGAATATCTACCCACTACTAGTGAGTACTATTTTTTCATTTGATGAGACGCAGGGGATGATTGCAGTGATCAGTGCGATCGTCGGTAATTGCTTGGCGCTATCCATGTGTTTGTTTTACACCATGAAATGGTCGAAAGCGATCATCGTTGCGGCCTGAGTGGGAAAAGGAGTGTGAAAAATGGCAATTGAAGTCGTGATCAGAAAAGAAATCAAAGAGTATCAAGAGAAGATCTTTTTTGGCTTCTCTTTAAGACAGGTTATCGTTATTGCATTGGCTTTAATCGTGATTTTACCGGTCGGCCTACTTAATCATTTTATTTGGAGCTATTCAATTGATGATCTAGGAATTGTATTGATGTTTTTTACTAGTCCGATTTTATCGGTGGGTTGGATCAAAAAAAATCAGTTACCTTTAGAAAAATATCTCCTTATCCGTTGGCGCCATCTTATCGCAACAAAGCACTATCCATATCAAAATGCTCGTTTGGAGGAAGATCATGAAGGGATTTCAACGAGGAAAATCAGTAAAACAGAGAAATATCGAAGTGAACAAGGGAATTAAAAAGTCTTCCTTAACCAAACTATTACACAAGCAAAAGAAAAAAAGAGGAAAAAAAGAACGAAAATCAGCACCAGCCAAACATGCACAAAGGAAGATTCGTTATGAAAAAATGTATGAAAGTGGAATTTGTGAACTCACTTCTGGACGATATTCAAAAAGTATCCAGTTTTCAGATGTCAATTACCAAATTGCACCTGTAGAAGACCAACAAGCTATTTTTCAAGGGTATTGTACCTTACTAGATAGTTGTGATGACCGAACACATCTAACGATTACCTTGAAAAAAAAGCGAATGGAACAAAAGGAACTTGAAAAGCAATTGTTCTATAAAGAAACAGGGGAGAGACAGGACATCTACCGTCGAGAATTGAATGAAATGCTTCGACGAACCATAACAGAAGGAGGAACGAATTTTAGCAAACAAAATCTATTGACCTTCAGCACGCAGGCCACTGATTATGACCAAGCCAAGCATTCCTTGACACGTATCGAACAACAACTTAGTCATAGCCTTTCGGAAATCGAATCAAGTAGTCAAACACTTTCTGGCAAAGAACGGTTGCAACTGCTCCATGAATTGATCAAACCTAATGAATGGTTTCAGTTCAATTATACAGATTTAGTTTATAGCCGTTTGTCGACAAAAGCAGTGGTTACCCCTGCAAGTTTTAGCTTTAAAGCAAAAGACTATATCGAAATTGGCTCAGACTATGCCCAAGTCCTTTATTTGAAAGATTACCCCACCAAACTTTCAGATAAATTGATCTTAGAATTAATGGATATTGGCGAAGAGTTGTGTTTATCGATCCACATTGAACCAGTGGATTCTGAAAAAGCAAATCAGTTGGTTCAAATTAAAAAAGCTTATATGGAAGGAGACAAAACAACTGCTGAAAGAAAAGCGACACAAAAAGGCTATGATCCTTATTCAAGTATTCCGTATGAATTGACCAATAGTATCAAGGAAGCCGAAGCTTTATTAGACGATCTAGTCAAAACCGGCCAAAAATTATATTTTGTTACCTTCCTCGTTTATTTCCGATCTCAGACCAAAGAAAAACTAGCTGATATTGCGGAACAAGTCCAACATGTTGGACGTAAAAATCGTTGTCATTTCAATGCATTAGACTATCTACAAGATGAAGGATTCAACTCGGTCTTACCTTTAGGCAAAAATTGGATCGAACAACAACGGACGTTGACGACAGAAAGTACAGCGATTTTTATTCCATTTTCAGCGCAAGATCTTGATCATATAGATGGCAAATATTATGGGCAAAATGAAATGACCAAAAATAGTGTAAGGATCGATCGTAAGCAACTAAACACGCCGAGTGGCATGATTTTAGGTAGCTCTGGTTCAGGCAAAGGTGTAGCCAAAAAATATGAAGAAATCACGACGTTACTTAAAAATCCCGAAGATGAAGTCATTTCGATTGATCCGGAAGATGAAGATACGATCATCGGCAATGATTTTGATGCTCAAATCATCAATATCGCCCCTAATACCAATACCTTCATCAACTTACTCGATATTTCAGAAGATTTGAAAGGAGAGGCAGATCCAGTAAAATTGAAATCTGACTTTTTGTTGACTGCTTGTGAAGCTTTGATCGGTGGTCCAACTGGTTTAACTTCAGCACAACGATCGATCATTGACCGTGTCACGCGATTGACGTATTTCAATTTTCAAAAAAACTCAGAAAAATCAGCTCCGACATTGGCGGAAGATTGGTTTCCGCTTTTAAAAGAACAACCGGAAAAAGAGGCGCAGACATTGGCGTTAGATTTAGAGTTATACATCGATGGTTCACTTTCGATGTTTTCTAAACCAACTAATGTTTCTTTAAATAAACGTTTTGTGATTTACAATACGAAACAACTAGGGAACCAATTGAAAACTTTTGGGATGATGGTTGTTTTGGAACAAGTGTGGAATCGGGTCGTTCGCAATCGAGACAGAGGAATCACTACTTGGATCTATATTGATGAAATGCAACTCCTGTTAAATGATCCCTACTGTGAAAATTATTTTTTTGAACTATGGAGCCGAATCCGTAAATGGGGCGCGATTGCCACTGGTATTACCCAAAATGTCGAAACCTTATTATTATCAGATAAAGCACGCCGAATGTTAAGTAATACGGAATTTATCATTATGTTGAAACAAGCGAAAAGTGATCTAGATGAGCTGTCTTCTTTGTTCAATCTTTCGTATCAGCAACAAAAACAATTGCTCAATCCTATCAAAGGGGCAGGGCTGATACGCGCAGGCAACGCCATCGTTCCTTTCTCCAATACTGTTGATCCAACAACAAAACTTTATGAGTTGATCACCACTGATCCTGTCGAACGCCACAGATTACGACAGGATGTATCGCCATGAAAAAAAACGATGTAGGCATTGAAGAGATCGTGAAATCACGAAATAAACGAAGGAGTAACAGACATTTTCTGCGTAGAAACACCAAAGATCCTCGCAGAGTCATGCTTGACTATCAGAAAAAAATAGTTGATTTCTCTTTACTTGGAAATAAAACTTCGATCAGTAGTAAAGTCAGCCTTTACCTATTTGTTGGTGTTAGCATTCTCATATTTTTTCTCTTTTTCAGTATGATCGGCTTCGTTTCGTCTGCTACGATCAAAATCAATGAGCTTGAATTGACGAAGGTCTGGAAATATTTGACCGAATTGGATGCGGAATTGACACTAGAATTAAACTCAACTAAGAGTTCGATTCTAGTAAATGAACGAGTAGTGGCTGCAAATGAAGTCGTGATCAGGACTGACATTGAAGAGGTGCTGATTTATTTAGATATGGTTTATGGCGATGACCAATTAGGAAATCCAGATGTTCTCAAAGAAACGATCCAAGGATTGCATGAGCAGATGTGGCAAGTAGACAGTGACGGGAGACAAATCAAAGTAACATCACAGCCATTGTCGCAAGTGATCACTTGGACGCCAGAGTGGAAAGAACGTAGACAGCTGTTAGCAGAAATTGGTCTTTATGCAAGTTTGACTGAATTAAGCAATCCATTGAAAGAAACAGACTCTTTACGCATAAAACAACGCTTTGGGTATTACGTAAGCAATCAAGAAAAAAGCTTACTTGAAGGACTGCTCATCCAGACAGAACCGAAAGAAAGTATAGTCGCTGTGATCGCTGGAGAAATTACAAGAGACCGAGAGAACGTAACCATCACAATGGACGATCAAACCATTACTTATCATGATGTATATCTAACAGCTACTGAAGGACAGATGGTATCGGTGGGGACAGAGATTGGGCGAGTAAAACAAGAGGAACTGCATCTGTCTTACCAGAAAAAAGGTGAAATCGTCAATCCAGCTTTTTATCTCCCCAATGTAGTCGATAACAATGAGACACAGCTTGATCCCATTGAAACAGATACTGCATTCAATGAACAGAAATTTCGAGAAGTGATTCTACTACATTGTCACGCATTTAGTGATCATGCAGAAACAATCATCCAAGAAGCTAAAAAGAATAATATCTCCCCCATTGTTCTAGCAGCCATCATGATCCACGAAACTGCTTGGGGAACGAGCGAAGGAATTCGAGAAAAGAACAATCCAGGTGGCTTGATGCGAGAAAACGAGTTGCTTTCCTACGCCACACTTGAAGAAGGGATTGCCGCCACTGCTCGAACACTAAACCAATTGATCGTGAACCAAAGACTGCTGACAGTCGAGCAACTCGGAAGTGTGTATTGTCCTGTAGGTGCAAGTAATGATCCCCTGGGATTAAACCAATACTGGGTACCGGCGATCAAAGAATTATTTGTGCAACTAGGTGGCAGTAAAGAGATGAGCTTACTCTGGCAATCGGATCATACAGTGGGGCAAGAGGTGTTGACACAAGCCAGAACATTGTATCGTCAAAACGTTCAATACTCACAAGGCTTTGAACGAGGTACCTTTCCTTATCATGATTGCTCTTCTTTTGTTCTGTGGGCGATGAGAAGTGTTGGCTTGCCTGTGCCACTAGGTAGCACGGAGACATTGTATTCTTTGGAAGGGACTTTCCTGATACCGATCAATCGAGAAGATGTCAGAGCCGGTGATTTGTTTGTATGGGGGAAGAAAGGCCACTCTTTAGGTAATTATGGTCATACAGGGCTATTTTTAGATGATGGTGGTAAAACGATCCTTCATTGCACACCTGCTACTGTACGAGGGTATGGTCAAGAAGGCGATATCGTCATCACTCCATTTGAAGGCTATGCGGGTGATCTCCAGCTAGCGCCTGTTTATTTCTATCGATTGTTGGGAGAAAACAAATGAACCCGAAATCCAGATTTCTTTATCTTATTATTGTTTTCTTACTGTTTAGCAGTGTGACTTTTAGTGTTGGCCGGTCTATAGGCTTTCGTTCACAAGAGTCTGAACAGAAAGCTGGCCCAGTTTCGGAAACACAAGTCAGAGAGTTTTTACAAGCTTATTATACGTTTGAAACAGTCGGCGACAATTACTCTGCATATGTTGATGCTCTTTCTAACAAGATGAAAGATAAAGTAAAAACAGAACAAGGTGAAAAAACGCATAGTCCGCAGCGATTTGGCTTCAGTCGCTGGCTCAAAAGCGAGCATTATTTTAAACAAACGAACGGGGAAATGGTTGAAGTCCTCTGTTTGGTTGATTTTACGACGTCTTTATTGAATGAAGAAGGCGGAGTTGTAAAAAAAGATATTCGCCACCATGTGGGTGTCAAACTGACTTATCTCTATGACGCTAAAAATCATCGTTATGTCTTGGATGATCTCGAACAGCTGTCTTCTTTTATGGAAATACAATGATTGAGTAAGGAAGACCTTACAAATGGACGCAACAAAAATGAATGAGGGGAGTGACAACGTATGGCGAAAGAAACTGTAATCATCGATCAGATCCATCACTTACAAGTAAAAGAGACTCAGTTGGATTTGTTTCAGGCTTTGGAAGATTTAGAAACTGAAAATCGACGAGTCTTGCTGGCAAATACACAAGGACAATGTCGCATACGTATTTATGATCGTAAGGGAGAAATGATGATAGAAAAAGTGCTTCAATTTCCTTTGACAGAGGAGATTGAAGAGATCTTAAGTCAACACTGGGAGCAAGAAATAGCCAATACAAAAGAGAAGAGTCAGTTCCCTCATTCAAGCAACACGCTGAAAAAAAATCAGTTGTTACAAATCAATTGGAAAAAAATCATCAAGCGATTACTTCTTAGTGGAGTAATCGTTTTTGCTGTGGTTCAAGGCAACATGTGGATCGAACAAAGAACGAATAACGAGCAAACGACATCCAAAGAAAATCAGAAAAGTTCATGGCAGTCATTGGTAGAACTAGGTGCATATGAAGAAGCAGCGGAAGAATATCCCGCTCGGTATCAGCAATTGATCGATCACTTAGTAGAAGAACAGGAATTTTCTTGGGTAGAGAAGTTGAATGAGCAAAAGCCAACAGGAAATGCCACCTTTGATTTGGCTTTTTATCAAAACGATTGGGAAACAGTAATTGTGACCCACGTGGAACAATTGACGGAAAAGCGCCAAGTCAAGTTAGCGATTGCTTATTTGAAGCTAGAACAAGTACAAGAAGTCGTTGTCTTGAATCGCCACTTAAAACATCCGGAGGTCACGTTAGCACTGGATCAGTTTTATTTTGAAAAAAGCCTTGATTGGTTGAAAGTAAAAGAAATGGAAAAAGCGAAAGACGCATTTGAACAGATCCAAACGGAAGAATTAAAAGCGGTGATGGCGGCATACATAGAGCAAGGAACGATTATTTTAGATTTCATTACATTCTATGAGGCATCGTCCAACACGTCTGAAAATGTAGCGCTTTGGGAAGAGCGACTGGCTCGATTAGGAGAATCAACGGAATAAAAAACTCACTTTGCAAAAAAAGAGTCTAAAAGATCACGAGGATGCGCTTTTTCGTAGGTATCTACAAATAAAAAGCTCCCTTAAATGAAGGAAATAATTGTTTCAGCGTCTCTAATCGGTACCAGAAGCCTTTCATCAAATCACTCATTTTGCTCACTCCATGTTTTGGCACAAATGATTGTGACAAAATCCGACTATTTATCTCAATGGTAAGCGGATACAATTTGATTAAAGAAAGAGATAAAGGAGCGATTGAAGTGGAAGAGACGATACCAAAAAATAAAATTTCATTCAAAGCAAAAGTACAAAAGTTAGGAAGTACCTTATCTAGTATGGTGATGCCGAATATCGGTGCGTTGATTGCTTGGGGTGTTTTGACTGCCTTATTTATTCCAGATGGCTATTTACCAAACGAAGCGTTTGCTACGATGGTCGGCCCAATGTTGACGTATTTAATTCCTTTATTGATCGGCTACACCGGAGGGAAAGTCATCGGTGGTGATCGTGGTTCAGTCGTCGGAGCAATTGCGACGATGGGTGTGATCGTTGGGACAGATATTCCGATGATGTTAGGTGCCATGATCATGGGTCCATTAGGTGGCTTTGCCATCAAGAAATTTGATCAAGTGTTTCAAAAACATATCAAATCAGGATTTGAGATGTTGGTCAATAATTTCTCTGCAGGATTGATCGGTTTTGCGTTAGCATTGATCGGCTTTTCTGCAATTGGTCCAGTGGTGGATACACTGACGCAAGCGATGGCAACAGGCGTTGAAGCAATTTTAAATGCAAATTTGATTCCATTGACGAGTATTTTTATCGAACCAGCGAAAATCCTGTTTTTGAATAATGCAATCAACCATGGCATTTTGACTCCTTTAGGAACGGAACAAGTGGCTACAGCCGGTCAATCGATCCTGTTCTTGTTGGAAGCCAATCCTGGACCAGGTCTAGGTGTATTGTTGGCTTTTACATTATTTGGCAAAGGCGCGGCAAAATCATCTGCACCGGGTGCAATGATCATCCATTTCTTAGGTGGAATCCATGAGATCTATTTCCCATACGTAATGATGAAACCGTTATTATTCTTATCAGTGATTTTTGGTGGGATGACGGGTAGTTTCGTTTTCCAATTGATGGATGCAGGATTACGTGCGCCAGCTTCACCGGGTTCGATCATTGCCATTTTAGCAATGGCACCATTGAGTGCTTACTTACCAGTTATTTTAGGGATCGTCGCTGCAACAGCCGTTTCTTTCGGGATTTCTGCAGTCATTCTAAAAGCTGATGCGAAAGAAACAAGTGAAGATTTTGAAAAATCAGTGGAAGCGACTCGTCAAGCGAAACAACAAGCGAAAGGAACTGGAACAACTAGTCAGGGACAACCAGCTTTATCAGCGATCAAAAAAATCATTTTTGCCTGTGATGCTGGAATGGGGTCAAGTGCGATGGGTGCTTCCTTGTTAAGAAAAAAAGTCCAAGAGCATCACTTACCTCAACTCGTGACGAATCAAGCCATCAGTCAATTATCTGATGAAGCAGACGTATTGATCGTGACTCAAGTTGAGTTGCAGGAACGAGCAAAACAAAAAGCGCCACATGCTCATTTTGTTGCAGTAGAAAACTTCTTAAATTCACCAAAGTATGATGAGATCATCCAAGCATTAGGAAGTAAGGAAGAAACACAGCCAAACCAACCAGTCTCTACTACTCCAACAGATGATTTGGATTTATCTGAATTAAAAGATATCAAAGAGATTTTACTTGTTCATGACGATCGTGCAGGATCAGCGACAATGGGATTGTCCTTATTGAAAGATATTTTGAAGAAAAACCAACTGGAGATCCCTCTGAAAAAAATCAATATTGATGAGTTGACGGAGCAACCGAATACACTGATCGTTTCAAGAGAATCCTTGTCTGAGGAAGCACGTTCAGTGGCACCGCATTCACTTCATTTTTCAGTGGCGACGATGGTCAGTCCACAAAAATATGAAACGATTGCTCACTATTTGAAAAAAGTAGCGTAAGGAGGAAATAAAATGTCTGAATTAGCATTTGATATGATCGAGTTGAATAAGGCTTTTGCCACAAAGGAAGAGGCCATCCGATACTGTGGAAGAAAATTAGTGGAAGCCGGTTGTGTCGAAGAACCCTACATTGACGCAATGGTGGAACGGGATGCGATGTTATCCGTTTATATGGGGAATTTTATCGCGATCCCTCATGGAACAGATGAAGCCAAAGCATTCGTAAAAAAATCAGGGATCTGTGTGATCCAAGTGCCAGATGGTGTCAATTTCGGCACTGAACAAGAAGAGAAGATTGCGACAGTCTTGTTTGGTATCGCTGGCGTAGGTGAAGAACATTTGCAATTAGTGCAACAAATCGCTCTTTATTGTAGCGACATGGACAATGTTGTCCAGTTAGCAGATGCACTAAGTAAAGAAGAAGTCACACACAATCTAGCAATTGCCTAAGGAGAGAAGACGAATGAGAGCAGTACACTTTGGTGCCGGAAATATCGGCAGAGGATTTATTGGAGAAGTTTTAGCTGAGAATGGGTTTGACATCACTTTTGTTGATGTCAACGAACAGATCATCGATTCATTAAATGAAAAAGGACGTTATACGATCGAACTAGCTGACGAATCGAAAAAACAACTTATCGTTGAACGCGTTCGCGGATTGAACAACCAAAAACAGCCTGAACAAGTGATCAAAGAAATAGCACAAGCAGATCTTGTGACCACAGCGATCGGTCCCAATATTTTGCCTTTCATTGCTGAACTGATTGCAAAAGGGATCGAGCAAAGAGAACAAGAGGGCAATCAGCAACCACTAGACATCATCGCTTGTGAAAATATGATTGGTGGCTCTGAGCATCTAAAAATGGAAGTCTATAAATATCTGTCAGATACTCGCTTTGCAGATCAATCGATCGGATTTCCGAATGCAGCAGTGGATCGCATCGTGCCGATGCAACAACATGAAGATCCTTTGTTTGTGCAAGTGGAACCTTTTAAAGAATGGGTCATTGATGATACGCAACGAAAAAATAAAGAGATTTCGTTAAATGGCGTACTATACGTCAAAGATTTGGAACCATATATTGAACGAAAACTATTTAGTGTGAACACAGGACATGCGACTGTAGCTTACACCGGTGCATTATTAGGATATGCAACGATCGATGAGGCAATGCAAGATTCGTTAGTCGTTGCCCAACTAAAATCAGTGCTACAGGAAACAGGAAGCTTACTGGAAGCAAAATGGGGCTTTGATAATAAACAACATGAAGCCTATATTGAGAAAATCATCCAACGTTTCCAAAATAAATATATCTCAGATGCCATCACTCGGGTAGCTCGAACGCCTTTACGTAAGTTAGGTTATCAAGAACGCTTTACTCGTCCGGTTCGGGAATTGCAAGAATACAATTTGACTTGTCCACATTTGACAGCTACGATGGGGATCATTTTCAACTACTATGATCCTGAAGATGAGCAAAGTCGTGAACTGCAAGAGATGAAAGTGCGAGAAAATATGGATCAGTTGATCCAAGAAGTCACAGGTATCCATGATCCGACAACGATCAGTAACATCAAGCAAAACGTGATGCGTTATGCGAAACAAGTGGCTTGATTCTTGATATGATCAATGGAATAAACAAGTGGATTGTAAAAAAACCTCTAAAAATATCTTAGATATTTTTAGAGGTTTTTCGCTGTTTACTTGATTGGAGCTGCGGCAACTGTTGGTAGATCAAGTTCTTTTCCATAACGTTTCTCTAATGCTAAGCGAACTAGACGCTCTGCTAAATGTTCATTACGTGCTAAGATCGGACCATGGAAATAGGAGCCGTAAACGTTGCGGTAAATGACACCTTCTGATTGATCTTCCCCATTATTCCCTTGACCTTTGACGATTTTTCCCAGCGGGCGTTCGCCTTTGCCAAGAAATGTGCGACCATTATGATTTTCAAATCCATAATAGGTTTCGTTGAACTCTTCGTTGTGGATCACGATGTCACCGATGAAGCGATTATTCTCTTGGCTTAAGGTGTAATGATCCAACGCACCGATTCCTTGGATTTTTTCACCGTTTGCGCCCATATAATAATGACCAAGTAGTTGGTAACCGCCACAAATCGCAAGTACGACACCATCATTTTCAATATAATTAGTCAATGATTCTTTCTTTTCTTGAATATCTTTTGAAATGATCATTTGTTCAAAATCTTGACCACCTCCAAAGAAAACTAAATCGTATTTATCTGCCTCAAAGGGTTCATGAATGCTAACGATCTCAGTATGAGAAGTGACCCCCATTTTTTTGGCGATATATTGGAGCATCAAGAGATTGCCATTGTCACCATAAGTATTCATCAGATTCCCATAGAGATGGGCAATGCGTAATTCGTAGTTAGCCACGATTCATGCCTCCTTTGATAAAGCCTTGACTCGCTAATTCTTTTCGTAATTGTAAGACAGCTGTATAGGTCGCTAAAATATAGACATGATCCGTCGGTAGTTGCTTGATTTTCTCAATGACATCAGTCAATTCTTTTGATTGTGTCAATTTGTCTTCAGCGATACCCGCTACTTTCAAACGTAGTGCCATATCTGTGTGGCGATCGCCACCAGCAATCACAGCAGGGATATCCATATCTGCAAAGCGTTCAAATTCTCCGTCCCAGATCCAACTCACATCGATGCCATCTGCGTAGTTCGCATTCAAGAGGGCAACTAGTGAAAATGGATACGGTGCATGTCCCATCATGTCGATGACTTGGTTGATCCCTACAGGATTTTTGACTAGGACTAAGGTACAGGACTTGCCATCGATTTCGATGACTTCTTGACGACCAAATACTTTTTCGTCATACCCTAAGCCTTGTCTGATTTTTTCAGGAACAACACCATAATATTCAGCCACCGCAGTAGCTGCTAAAGCATTATAGACATTGTACATGCCACCAACTTCGATGCCATATTCATTGCCATCAATGACGAAATCAGCTGATTTGTTGTCCATTCGTTTCATTTCTGTCAAACGATAATCCAGTTCTGGACGTTTAAAGTCACAATTTGGACAATAGTATTTACCTAAGTTTGCATAAGTGATCATTTTGTAGTGCAAGATGTGATGACATTTCGGACACAACACGCCATCTGTATTGTAGTGGGCCATCTGTTCATGATCTTCTTCGTGATCAAATCCATAATATCTTCTAGGGTTGACGGTCTCAACTGAATTGAAGATCGGTGAATCGCCATTACTGATAATCGTAGCATTTGGTGATTTTGCGGCACCATCCACGATCATTTTATACGTGGTATAGATTTCACCGTAACGGTCCATTTGGTCACGGAAAATGTTTGTAAATAAAAATAGTTCAGGTTTGATGTATTCAGTCACTCTGCTTAGACTGGCTTCATCGATTTCTAATACCGCAAATTTCTTTTGGCCTTTTCCGGCTTTTGCTTGTAAAAAAGTCGAAACGATTCCTTGGACCATGTTTGCGCCAGTAGGGTTCGTCAAGACTTCATCAAATTGTTGTCGTAAGATATTGACGGTCAAAGCGGTCGTCAATGTTTTTCCATTTGTTCCGGTTACGACGACGACTTGATAGTCTTTTGCTAATGTATCTAAAATATGAGGATCGATCGATAAAGCAATTTTACCAGGTAAACTTGATCCTCCTTTAAAAAAGGTTTTTAGTCCCCATTGTGCGGTTTTACCAACTGCAATCGCAAATTGACTGCGTATTCCCATTATGTAACCTCCAAAACGTCATAATTACAAATAAATTCAACTAATCATACCATATGTTGAAAAAAAGGTTAAATTGCTTTGTCTTATTTTACAAAAGTTTATACTGTTCGCAAAACAAAAATGAAAGAAGCAAGAAAACGAAAAACGATCGCTTCCTTGCTTGTTACATATCGGTTTTTTATGGTAACGATAGACTAGCTTACCCGATAATGATTTTCTCAGTAGGATATTCATAACCTAAATCTCGTGTTTCTTTTGGCACAAATAACATTAATGTATACAACATCCCGATACGTCCAATAAACATCAACGCACCGATCGTGATTTTACCGACTGTTGATAGATCACCGGTAATTCCTAGCGATAACCCCGTTGTACCAAAAGCAGAAGTCACTTCCACGATGATTGAGATCAGCGGTTGTTTCTCCGTGGCAGATAAAAAAAGAATACAGAAGAAGCACATCCCTAAGGAGAGCATAAAAACGACCACTGATTTTCGGACATCATCTTCATCAATTCGACGACCAAAAATATTAATGTTATCTTCACTTTTCAAAAACGAATAAAGATAAAGGCCAATGATCGCCACAGTCGTGGTCCGTATACCCCCGCCGACAGAACTGGGACTACAACCAATGAACATCAATAAGGAAAAGACGATCAAGGTGGTGATTTGAAAATCTCCTAGATCATGGATCTGTAAACCCGCATTACGAGTTGTCATAGAATAAAACATTGAATTGATCCACTGGACACTAGGATGGAGATCTTTGAACAAGTGATTTTTTTCAAGTAGAAAAATCAAGACAGTTCCGCTTACAAATAAAATGACAAAGGCGAGGACGGCGAGTTTTGTAAACAAAGAGAACCGAAAAGGAATCTTGGCTTTCGTTTTTCGATACAAGCGCCATTCTCGAAACTCCATCAATACCGGAAAACCGATTCCACCAATGAAAATCAGGAACATGATCATAAATAAAAAAGGATAGTCATGTTCAAATGGCTTGATCGACTCACCAGTAATATCGAATCCTGAATTCGTGACCGCGGAAATAGCTTGATAAAATCCATGAAAAACGGCTTCGTGCCAATGATCGAAATAGCCGCGAATATAAAAATAAACGGAGAACAAAGCACCAAATAGCAATTGGAACCAGAGCAATATGACAAAAGTGATCCGAATCAAACGAACGATACCAGATAAACGTGGTTGGTTCATATCTGTCATTATCAATTGTCTTTGACGTAAGGTGATCCGTCGCTTAGAAAAGATAATAAATGCCGTTGAGATCATCATGATCCCTAAACCACCCACTTGAAACAACACTTCAAGTAAAATAATGCCATTGTTATTAAAAATCGCGTGGATGTCAAATGTCGAAAGACCAGTGACACTGATCGTACTGATAGCCATAAAAAGCATGTCAATAAATGAAGCATGACTACCCGGATTTCGGAAAAATGGGATGTAAAATAAGCCCAAAGAAATCATAGTCATTAAAATATAATAAAATACGATAATTTGAATAGAAGAAAAGTGACTAGAAGCATATCTTGCACTACGCCTTCGCCATTTCCGAAAAAAAAGATTCAATTGCACAAATTCGATCCTCCTTGTTAGATGTTTCTTCCAGTATACCGACAATAAAATAAATACACAAAGAAATAATAAAACTAAAATTTACTAGGATTTTAGTTATTGGAAAAGTGTCTTATAATAAAGATGACTTTACGAAAGAACTTGGAGGGAGATCCATGATAAAATGAAGTGTATCAACCAGTCATAGACTGTCTGATTACGACTAAAGCAACATTCGAGTAAATCTACACAAAAGTTTCATGAAAAAATAAGAAAAAAATAAGAAATTTATGGTAAAACTAAAGAATACGTGTGAGAAAAACCAATTTTTGCCAAACGGATCAAGACTTCAAGTGGCAACAAGGAAAAGGATGAGAGAATATGCGAAAAGTAGCACCTATATTAAAGCCAATCGCTGTATTGACGATTTCGACGATTGTTGCTACCACAACAGGCATTGTTAATAGTTCTAGCTATCGTGCACCAAGTCGTTCCACAGAGACTACGACAACTTCTACCAATGAAGGAACAGGGCAAACGAATGACACGGTAGAAACAACACCGACGACTGTAGAACAAGACACAACCAATTCTACATACAACCAAAACTCAATACCAGAAAGTTCCGTGGATGAAGGGAATACAGGATATACGACCGATTCGACTAGTCAAAATCAAGGGGACGACAGCGGTTCAAGTACGACGCCAAGTGCCACTACACCAAGCAGTACGACGCCTAATACAACGCCAAGTACTTCTACGCCAAGTGAAGGCAATCTAAATGAAAATAATGCACCTACAGAGCAATCCGCTGAAACACAGATGTATAATCAACAGGCAGGTGATGAAGAATGACATTTATATTAGATATCATCAATGGGATACACAAGTTTTTAGGATATTTAGATATCAGTCCTAAATATTTGAACCGAGGCTATACTATATTAAGTGTGATTCCGACTGTTTACCTTTTACGGATTGTTTATGGATTATGGCAAAATCAAAACTATTTGCAGTTCTTTTTATACGGATTAGGCTTTTTAGTTCTTTTATATTTCACTGTTCTAAATGTGTTTTATTACTTTTTTGATAAAAATTCAAAAGCCGATGTGACCCAAGTGATCGTGAAATATCTACCTGATGAAGCATTCAATATTGAAGGAGAAACGGTTCGCGGGAACAACGGCAATATCGACAAAGTCAATACAGAAAAAGCCAATGTTCTATTCGATGAAGACTACCAATTGAAACTAGCAGAGAATATGCGCTATTTGATTGAAAAAGGGGAGATCAAGGTCAATGAACTTGGTCGAATGGACGGGTTCTTGATTGATCGAAATACACTTTATCCGTACTATTATGTGAAAAAAGTCTCCGACAAAACTTATCAATTAAGTATCGGCCGTAATTATTCCAGCATGGAAAAAGTAGGAACGATCAAGGTCGACTCGCCAGAAGATCATATTGAACCCGTAGGCTTATTCCTTGCAGGCGGTGATTTTGTCAAAGATGGTCTTAGATACCATGAACCCTATCGTTTGAAGTTGATCATCAAGAAAAATCAACCAAAAGAACAAGAAGGTGAAGTGACATATAGTCGAAGCCAACGAAGAAAAAAATCAAAAGTGTAGGATAAATCTTCTCCATCGAGTATTTATTTAGCTCTAATATTAAAGATACATGAAGTTCAAAAAACATTTCTAAAAAAAACGGATTATTCCCAACACGATCCGACACTTATTCTTTCTTTTAATCGATAAAAAATGTAAAATAAAGAATAGCTAACAAATAAATAAAAAATAACATAAAAATGTTTGGTTAATAGGAGGTATAAAGTGAAAAACTTTTTGAAAAATTGGGGAATCTTGATCGTTGTTTTAGCCGCCATCATTTTGGCAAGAGTCTATGTATTCACACCAGTCACAGTGAGTGGTCATTCCATGGACCCTTCGTTACATGATGGGCAACGTTTGATTTCATCTAAAATCTCAGATTTTGATCGCTGGGATATCATTACAACAAAAGAACCTGGGGATGAAGAACGGATGATCGTCAAACGAATCATTGGGATGCCAGGCGATACTGTGAAAATGGAAGATGATCAACTATACATCAATGGGGAAAAGCAAGATGAACCCTACTTAGATGAGTATAAAAAAGAATTTTCAGAAGACAAACTACAAGAGGAATATTCTTATAATTCAGCCTTCCAATCGCAAGCTGAAAATGCTGAAACGTTCACCAGTGATTTTGAATTCACTGTTCCGGAAGGACAATACTTGGTACTGGGCGACAATCGTTTGATCTCAAAAGACAGCCGCATGTTTGGTTTAGTCGATGAAGACTTGATCCAAGGCAAAGTCGTTTTCCGCTATTGGCCGTTGAATAAGATCAATATCATTTAATCGATGATACGTAATGCGATAGCGATATAACTCTAAACAGTAAAGATATACCCTGAAAAACCTCAACATTCGTTTGGAATGTTCGAGGTTTTTTTGTTATATAAACTACAACAACAAGTGATCAAGTATAATTTTTTTATAAAATCACGTTATTTTCAAAGTTTGTTCATAAAGTAAGGCTAAAGTGAAAGACACATAGATATAAATAACTATTAAAATATATAGGAGTGACAGCATGAAAAAATTCATCTCAATATTAGCTGTATCATCAGGACTGGTTTTGTTTTCTGCATGTTCAACAAATCCGTCAGATCAAGCTGCAGTGACGTATAAAGGCGGTACCATCTCAGAGCAGGAACTAGTGGACCACTTGAAAAAAATCAAGGGCGCGGAGACCGCTGTCCAAGATTTGATCATCTTCCAGATTTTTGAAGAAAATTACGGCGACAAAATTACGGCTGAAGATGTAGATAAAGAATACAACGCTAGCAAAGAAGCACTCGGTGATTCTTTCGATTCGCAACTGAAATTAGCGGGCTATACGACTGAATCCTACAAAGAAGAAATAAAAAGAGGGTTAGCTTACAAAGCAGGTTTACGAGCGAATGTCGAATTGACGGATGAAGATCTTAAAACAGCGTGGGAAAACTTCCATCCAGAAGTAGAGGCACAATTGATCAAAGTAAGTAGCGAAGATGAAGCCAAGGAAATCAAAAAGTCACTCGATGAAGGGGGCGACTTTGCTAAAATCGCCAAAGAAAAATCGACCGATGAAGCGACAAAAGAAAAGGGTGGAGAAATCACCTTTGACTCGCAATCTACAAGTGTGCCAGCAGAAGTCAAACAAGCAGCGTTCAAGCTTAAAAATGAGGAAGTATCTGATGTTATCACAGCGACTAATTCCTCTACGAACGCCACGGAATATTATCTTGTGAAAATGGTCAAACAACAAGAAAAAGGCAATGATATGTCGAAATATAAAGATGAATTAGAAAAAATAGCAACAGAGACAAAAATAGCAGATCCAACATTCCAACAAGAAGCTGTGCGTAATGAATTGAAAAAAGCAAATGTAAAAATCAAAGATGAAGATTTCAAAAACGTATTAAGTGGCTTGATGACGGAACCATCCACAAGCGAAAGTTCGACCGATGCGTCAACTGAAGCTTCGACAAGTACTTCGACAGATAGTTCAAATTAATTGATCAGTGGAAGAACTAAACAAATATGAACTCAATTAAAATAATCAAAAACCCGAGAATAATTTTTTTATTTTCGGGTTTTGCGTATTTATGAAAGGTTTTTTTATAGAAATAGAAAATGCTTATTCTTTATTTGCTATAGCCAAAAACAAAGAAGCATCTTGTTTCATGAACAAGTTTTTTCCGTGATGGAATGTTTCGATTGAGCGTGGTTTAAAGCCAGCAAGCTTCAATTGTTCTCTTAGCTCCTCGTGGTCAAAACCATTATGGACTTTTGGATGCTGGATCTTTTCGTTCTTATCGAAGTCAACGATATAAAGTTTTCCGCTTGGATGAAGCATTTGCGAAAGTTGTTTTAAAATGACTTTCGTTTCTGGAATATGCAACAAGACTAAAGATAGTAAGATGATGTCGGCTTTCTCTGCTGGCAAATCCTTTGTAGCATCCAATTCAAGTGTTCGTACATTTGCTTGTTTTGCCTCTTTGATTTTTTTATCAGCCATCGCTAGCATTCCTGCGGCTGAATCTATAATGATCACTTCTTTAAAACGTGAGGCAAAGGGTAACGTGACAAGACCAGTTCCCCCACCGTAATCGATCAATTTCTGGTCATGAGTCTGTGCAGAAAATTCTTTTTCAACAGCTGAACGAATCGTAGCAGCTAATTGGATTCGTTCGGGGGTGTCATAATGGTTCGCCATTTGGTGGAATATTTCGGACATAAGAGCCCTCCTTTATTTTTCATTCGATTATACCAAAAGAAGTGCGGGTAGTTGATTGATTTATAACGAAAATACCAACATTTACACTAGGGAAATCTCGCTTCGAAAATTCTCACTGTAAAAATGATTGAAAATCAAGTATAATACCATAGGAACAAACTGGAAGGTGAATGAGGACATGGCACAACTATTTTTTAAGTACGGCGCAATGAACAGCGGCAAGACAATCGAGATCTTAAAAGTCGCACATAATTATGAAGAACAAAACAAACCGGTTGTTTTGATGACCAGCGGAATCGATACAAGAGATGGCGTTGGCGTAGTTTCAAGCCGAATCGGGCTGAAACGTGAAGCAATTCCCATTTTTGAAACGACCGATGTATTTGAAGTCATCCAGCAGATGGAACATCCACCATTCTGTGTATTGATCGATGAAGCGCAGTTCTTAACAAAAGAACATGTCTTAGCATTCACGAGAATCGTTGATGAACTCAATATTCCGGTGATGGCGTTCGGATTAAAAAATGATTTTAGAAATGAATTATTTGAAGGATCGAAATATTTATTGCTTTATGCAGACAAAATCGAAGAAATGAAAACGATCTGTTGGTTCTGCCATAAAAAAGCAATGATGAATTTACATTATATAGACGGAACACCGGTGTACGAAGGAGATCAAGTCCAAATTGGTGGCAATGAAGCCTATTATCCCGTATGTCGAAAACACTATTTTCATCCATTGATGATCACAGAAGGAGATTAAGCATGTACGATCAATTACAATCAATCGAAGACCGTTACGAAGAGCTTGGGGAACTACTGAGTGACCCAGAAGTGATTTCAGATACGAAACGTTTCATGCAGCTTTCAAAAGAAGAAGCAAATACACGTGAAACGGTCGAAGTTTATCGTCGCTACAAGGAAGTTGTTCAAGGGATCAAAGATACAGAAGAATTACTCGGCGAAAAGTTAGACGACGAAATGGCAGAGATGGCTAAAGAAGAATTAGCTGATTTGAAAAAAGAAAAAGAAGAACTAGAAGAAAAAATCAAGATTTTGTTACTTCCCAAAGATCCAAACGATGACAAAAACATTATCATGGAGATTCGCGGAGCCGCTGGTGGCGACGAAGCCGCACTATTTGCAGGGGATCTTTTCTCGATGTATCAACGATACGCAGAGAGCCAAGGCTGGAAAACAGAAGTCTTGGAAGCAAGTGTGACAGGGATCGGTGGCTATAAAGAAGTCATCATGATGATCTCAGGCGAAAATGTCTATTCGAAATTAAAATATGAAAGTGGCGCACATCGGGTCCAACGTGTCCCTTCAACAGAATCTCAAGGACGTATCCATACATCAACGGCAACTGTCGTTGTCATGCCTGAAGCAGAAGAAGTAGAGATCGATCTGGCTGACAAGGATATCCGCGTCGATATTTACCACGCTTCTGGAGCCGGTGGACAGCATGTCAATAAGACAGCATCTGCGGTACGTTTGACTCACTTACCAACTGGAATCGTGGTGGCGATGCAAGATGAACGTTCACAATTGAAAAACCGTGAGAAAGCGATGAAAGTCTTACGTGCGCGTGTCTATGACAAGATCCAACAAGAAGCACAAAGCGAATATGATGCGAACCGTAAATCTGCGGTAGGGACTGGGGATCGTTCAGAGCGTATCCGCACATATAACTTCCCTCAAAATCGCGTGACCGACCACCGTATTGGCTTGACGATCCAAAAATTGGACCAGATTCTAGCTGGAAAACTAGATGAGATCGTCGACGCATTGATCGTGTACGACCAAACATCTAAGTTGGAAGAGATGCAAAATGGATAAAACCTATCGAGAAGTCCTCACACGGGCTTCTTCTTTTTTAGAAGAACAAGGAGTAGAAGGGTATAATATCCAGTTTGTCTTTCTTGAACGAAAGCAGTGGACGAAACTGGATTGGCTCATGCGAATGAATGAACCGATCACAGCCGAGGATCAAGCCATGATCGATGCAGATATGCAACGACTAGTACAACATTATCCGCCCCATTATTTATTAGGTTATGCTGAATTTTTTGATCACCGCTTGAAAGTCACGGAAGCAACCTTGATTCCTCGGCCAGAAACCGAAGAATTAGTCGCACTATGTTTGGCAGAAACAAGCGAAGAAACCTTAAATGTCGTGGATATTGGTACAGGAACAGGGGCAATCGCCATCAGCTTGAAAGCCGCTAGAAAAAATTGGCGGGTCTCAGCAATTGATTTATCTTTAGAAGCACTAGCTGTTGCTAAGGAAAATGCAGAACATGAACAAACGACGATCAACTTTTATCATGGCGATACGTTGGAACCTGTCATGGATCAAACTTTTGATGTCATTATTTCTAATCCCCCTTATATCAGTCGAGCAGAATGGTCGGTGATGGATCAAAGCGTACGAACTTACGAACCAAAGATGGCATTGTTTGCTGAAGAAGATGGTTTAGCGATCTATCAGAAAATCGCAAAGGAAGCTTCGCAACTACTAGCTAGCGATGGACAACTTTTTTTAGAGATCGGTTTCCAACAAGGGGCAGCTGTCAAAGCAATCATGGAGCAAGCCTTTCCCACAAAAAAAGTACGGATCAAAAAAGATATGGCAGGCAATGATCGGATGATTTTTGTTACCAATTAGTTTGTGGATGAAAAAATTTTTTTCTGTTTTTTTATAATAAAAAAACACTGATTTGATAAGGATGAAAACGAATATTTTAGTTATCAACATACTTATCCACTATTGACAAACTAGTTATCAACAGATTGTGTATAACTGCCGAAAGAAATGGAATGAAACAAGGATTTTGAAAAAAGAGGATGTGGATAGACTGTGGAAACAATTAAATATGATGAAACACAACTGAATGAAGCTGCGAAGGAATTAGCAGGAGGGAATCTAGTGGCTTTTCCAACGGAAACTGTCTATGGATTAGGGGCTAATGCCCTTTTGCCAGAGGCTGTCAAACAGGTCTTTACAGTGAAAGGTCGACCACAAGACAACCCATTGATCGTCCATGTCGCCTCCTTCGAGCAAGTAAAAGAGTATGTGGACAACTTTCACCCACTAACAGAACAAATTGTGAAAAACTTTTGGCCAGGACCACTGACTTTGATTTTTCACATCAAAAAAGGTAGTTTACCAGGGATTGTCACTGGTGGTTTATCCACAGCTGCTTTTCGCATGCCAGATAACAAGAAAACGTTAGAATTAATCCAATTAGCAGGTGTACCACTTGTCGGGCCAAGTGCCAACACTTCAGGTAAACCGAGTCCAACAACAGCAGACCATGTCTTTCATGATCTAAAGGGGAAAATCACAGGAATCATTGACGATGGTGCGACGAGGATCGGTGTGGAATCAACGGTACTTGATCTGAGTGACCCATCTGCACCGCCGATGATCTTACGACCAGGAGCAATCACGAAAGAGCAACTAGAAGTTGTCATTGAAAGTCCAGTGGCGACAGACCGCCATTTGGTCAAAGAATCTGAAACACCGAAATCTCCGGGGATGAAATACAAACATTACTCACCTGATACTCGAGTACTGATGGTTGAAAAAACGGATTGGCCAGAGGCGATCATCTGGACAAAAGAACAAAAACTACGTACCGGTGTTTTAGCTGGACCAACAATTGCTGATCAAGTACGCAAGGATGTCGCCGCGGTGTATATGTATTACGATGATTCAGTAGAGGCAGCAACGAAAGGGTTGTTTGCGGGGTTACGCGGCTTAGATGATGATCGATTAGTTCTTGATTTGATTTTAGTACAAGTTGCACCCGAAGAAGGTCTGGGTATTGCGTATATGAATCGGTTGAAAAAAGCCGCAGGACAAAATTATTATAAAAAATGATCCAGAAGTGATTGCTGCAAAATCATTCTGTGATACAATCTAGGAAACAAACTAAAATAGCTATTTATGAAATAATGTTCGTATTCTTAGCTAGTAATGTTTGGTCAACATCAAAAAAAGACAAATAAGCTGAACAATCATTTGAAATTTAGAGAAGTTGACACATAAATAAATAAGGAGTTGTTGTTTGTGGTAGACTACAAAACGTTTGACCCTGATTTATGGGCAGCAATCGCAAAAGAAGAGGAAAGACAAGAAAACAATCTGGAGCTGATCGCTTCTGAAAACTTTGTCTCTGAAGCTGTGATGGCAGCACAAGGAAGTATTTTGACGAATAAGTACGCAGAAGGGTATCCAGGACGTCGCTATTATGGTGGGTGTGAATTTGTGGATATCGTTGAAAATCTGGCGATCGATCGTGCCAAAGAATTATTTGGTGCCGATTTTGTCAATGTTCAACCACACTCTGGATCACAAGCCAATACAGCTGCATATCTTGCGTTAGTTGAACCGGGGGATACGATCTTAGGAATGGATCTTTCTGCTGGCGGACATTTGACACATGGCTCTCCAGTCAATTTTAGTGGAAAAACGTATCACTTCGTTGCTTATGGCGTAGATCCGACAACAGAAGTCATTGATTATAATGTCGTACGCATCTTAGCGAGAAAACATCAACCAAAACTGATCGTAGCAGGAGCAAGTGCCTATGGTCGAACGATCGATTTTGCAAAATTCAGAGAAATCGCGGATGAAGTCGGGGCAAAATTGATGGTCGATATGGCACACATTGCAGGTTTAGTTGCAGCGGGTGTTCATCCAAGCCCAATCCCTTATGCCGATATCACAACAACTACTACTCACAAAACATTACGAGGACCTCGTGGTGGGATGATCTTAACGAATAATGAAGAACTGGCGAAAAAAATCAATAGCGCAGTCTTCCCAGGCATCCAAGGTGGCCCCTTGGAGCATGTGATTGCCGGAAAAGCTGCTGCCTTTAAAGAAGCATTGACTCCTGAATTTAAGGAATATAGCGAACAAGTCATTGCCAATGCAAAAGCCATGGCAAAAGTATTCAATCAATCGATTGGTACCCGAGTGATTTCAGGTGCCACAGATAACCATTTGATTTTGATCGATGTACGTGACTTAGAATTGAACGGAAAAGAAGCAGAAGCGATTTTGGACAGTGTTCATATCACCGTCAATAAAAACTCGATTCCTTTTGAAACACTAAGCCCATTCAAAACAAGCGGTATCCGTATCGGGACACCAGCAATCACGACTCGTGGCTTCCGCGAAGAAGATGCGGCAAAAGTAGCTGAATTGATCGTCAAAGCTTTACAGGCAAAAGATGACGAAGCACAATTAGAAGAAGTTCGTGCAGGCGTCCGTGAATTAACAGAGCAATTTCCATTATATAAAAAATAAAAATTTTATAACTAAGAGTTATCAATAAGAAGGTAAGAGAATAGAAAAAGGTGAGACAATCAGGCATGTAGCTGTTTGGTTGTCTCACCTTTTTTCTGGTTGTTGAAGTGTTAGATGGCTCTCTGGAAACTCAAAAAATATGAAAAGCTATTTTCTGATTTTCCATCTTACTGCTCAGGTCAAAGAGCTTCTTTCACAACCTAAGATTAATGGTGTTCGAAAGTCAACTCCTTCAATAATAAGCCAAAACTTGAAAAAATATGGGGAAGCTATTTTCTCAAGTTCTGTCTTATTATTCGGAGCTGAGCGACTTTCTCACAACCTAGATAAACGCTGTTCGCAAGCCAGCTCCTTCGATATTAAGGAAAAAATTGAAAAAATATGAGAAGATATTTTCTCAATTTCTGCCTTAATACTTGGAGCTGAACGGCTTGCTCACAACCTAGATAAACGGTGTTCAAGAAGCAACACTTCGGTCATAAGCCAAAAAAATAAAAAATGAAATAGCCATTTTTAATTTTTCTGTCTTATTCCTTAGTGCTGAGCGCTTCTTTCACAACCTCTTTCAATCTGATTTTTTGACTTTTGTCTGGTTGCTCTCTAGTATATGAGGTGTAATTTTATTTGTTGCATTCAATTTAGGGAGGAATCCGTATGACTGATCGAATTTCATTAGAAAAAGAAGCAATTGAGTTTAGTGATGCTAATGCACCGCACCCGCGTATCTATGAATTACCTCCGGAAGAAGGGCGTGATCTTCTAGAAGAAGTTCAAAGTTCTTCTGTGGAAAAATTACCTGTGGATATCGAGGATTTGAAAATGGATACCAATGATTGGGGACAAATCAATGTGCGTTTTATCCGTCCTGAAGGAAATGTAGAAAAATTACCTGTCATATTTTATATACATGGTGCTGGTTGGGTATTTGGTAGTGCCAAAACACATGACAAATTGATTCGGGAATTGGCTGTTCGTACAAATTCGATCGTGATTTTTCCTGAGTATAGTCGTTCACCAGAAGCAAAATATCCTACTGCCATCGAGCAAAACTACGCGATTTTGCAAAAACTTGCGGAGCTTTCTGAGTCTAAAGGCTTGGATCTTGAAAACTTGACAGTCGCTGGGGATTCCGTAGGTGGGAATATGGCAACGGTGATGACGATCCTTACAAAGCAACGTCAAGGATTACCAATCAAAAAACAATTACTATACTATCCTGTAACTGATGCAAATTTCGATACAGATTCTTATAACCAATTTGCAGAGAATTACTTCTTAACAAAAGAAGGGATGCAATGGTTCTGGGATCAGTATACGACAGATGAAAAGAAACGAGCAGAAATCACTGCTTCACCTCTACGTGCAAGTAAAGAAGAATTGACAGGTTTACCGCCTGCAATGATTTTGACTGGTGAAGCGGACGTGTTAAGAGATGAAGGAGAAGCATATGCTAGAAAACTTCGTGAAGCTGGTGTGGAAGTTACGCAAGTACGTTTCCAAGGGATCATCCATGATTTTGTCATGGTAAATGCGATGGACCAAACCAATGCGACACGAGCAGCAATGACTCTTTCCACAGAATGGCTAAAAAACTAGTTGTTTTTTGTCATCTTTATCCATTAATAAATCAGAAAAATAACAAAAAACGTCTGATTTTCAGGCGTTTTTGTTATTTTTTGCTGATTTTAAAAAGAACACCGCTTTGTTTTTTTATTTCTTTGATTTTCTTTAGGAAAATGACGGGTTAGACTAGTCAAGTCAGTGATTTTGTTTTACAATTAAAAAGAAACGAGAGAAAAAGGAGACAAAAAAATGGGCAAATTTCAAGTAATCGACCATCCATTGATCCAACACAAATTAACGATTATTCGCGACAAAAATTGTGGTACAAAAGTTTTCCGTGAGGTTGTTGATGAAATCGCTATGCTGATGGCATATGAAGTATCACGTGATATGCCACTTGAAGACATTGTCATCGAAACACCGATCACAGAAACAACACAAAAAACATTGTCTGGTAAAAAAGTAGCCATTATCCCAATCTTGCGCGCAGGTATTGGAATGGTTGACGGAATCTTAGAATTGATCCCAGCAGCTAAAGTCGGCCACATCGGATTATACAGAGATGAAGAAACATTGGCACCGCACGAGTATTTCGTTAAATTACCGGAAGATATCGACGCACGTCAATTATTCGTAGTTGATCCAATGTTAGCGACAGGTGGCTCAGCGATCATGGCGATCGATGCTCTGAAAGCACGTGGCGCTTCAAACATTAAATTTGTTTGCCTTGTTGCAGCTCCAGAAGGTGTTAAAGCCTTACAAGAAGCACATCCAGATATTGATATCTATACTGCTTCATTAGATGAAAAATTAAACGACAAAGGCTATATCGTTCCTGGTCTAGGCGATGCCGGCGACCGTTTATTTGGTACTAAATAGGAAAAATGAGCTATACAAAAAAATCTGGGGTCTTCCCAGATTTTTTTTATTTCATTCAGCCAAAATAAAAACCATCCACTTGATGGATGGTTGAAAAAACTAAATCTTACTCATATCTTTGTAATTGATAATGACGACGCCTTTACTTTGGGTCATCAAATCGGCATTCTCATTAGTTTCATCAATTGCAACAACAGCAGAGTTTTTCAATTGCTTGGAAATCGTTCCGGTTTGCGTTTTTCCGTGAATCATAAAGGTAACATGTGTATCAGTGGTAAATTTTTCTCCAAATTCTGACGGTTCGACCTTTGTTTCAAATTTTCCAAAAGTTGCCATTTTCATAAAACCTGCCTTTCATCTATAATTATAGCACATTTTTTGAAAAAAATCATGAAAGTAGAAAAATCTTCCACATTACCCCTTTACATTTCTTAACATAACGACTATAATTTTTCTTGGAAACGCCAGCTTAGCTCAGTTGGTAGAGCAACGCACTCGTAACGCGTAGGTCACAGGTTCGATCCCTGCAGCTGGCATACTAGATAAACACCGTCATATCAAGGTTTATACCAAGATATTGACGGTGTTTTTTTAATAGTTTTCGTTTTCTTGGGCAGAAACGTGGGCAGAGATTTTAAAAAATGGAAAAATAAGTAACAAGTAGATATTGGACTAGGATAGAAAATAATCACTTACGCTCTTTATTTTTTTGCAATTAGGTTAGAATTATTAATAAACGACAATTTATTGACAGTAGTTTTTTTAGTGATAAAATTTAGATAATCATAAAGAAGAGTTGCTGTGCGGCTAACCAAAAGAGTCTGTCATTTATTTGATAGACTCTTTTGTGTTATAAGGAAGAGAAATCATTGAAATTACTAAGGAAGTTAGAAAAGTAACTAGTATTTCTATTTCGAAATTTTTTTCACATAAAAGAAAACGCTATCAAAAACATCCTGACACTGTTACACTTTAACTAAATGAGTGAAAGGAAGTGGACAGCAATGGATTTAGTAATTGCGAAGGATTATGAAACACTGAGTGATGTAACGGCGGGAATCGTCTTGGGAAAAATGTTGAAGAAAAAACGAGTGAATTTATCTTTGACGACAGGAAATTCGCCTAAGATGGCCTACGAGATTTTGGTGGAGACGCTTAGTAAACTACAGATGGATACATCAATGATCCATTATTATAATTTTGATGAAGTGGCGCTGAAGGATAAGCAGTATGGTTTGACTATGTCAGGACTGAAAAAAGCCCTTTATGATCCTATCGGAGTTGCTACTGAAAATATTCACGAACTGACGATTGAGAATTATCAGGAGATTGACAAAAAAATTGCTCAAGCGGGTGGCTTGGATCTAGTCTTGATGGGGCTTGGGGAAGATGGTCATTTTTGTGGAAACATGCCTGGATATACGGACTTTAGTAAGGAGACTTATAGCATTCCAGTCATTCCAGGAGATCAGATGTATGAATCGTTAAAAGAACATCTGGGAGAAGAACCTGGTGATTACTTTGTGACATTTGGACCAAAGACGGTCATGGCAGCGAAACAGTTAGTATTGATCGTTAACGGGGAGCATAAAGCAGAGATCATCAAACAAGTGATCGAAGGACCAGTAACAGAGGAGATTCCTGCATCGATCTTGATGACTCATCCCAATATCACAGTGATTTTAGATGAAGCAGCTGCACAAGCGCTAAAATAAAGAATCATATCCAGCGATTTATTTCAAGGAACAACACAGAATCCACGAAAATCATATTACCGATTTTTGTGGATTTTTTTGTATGTCTGAATTTATCTGTAGACTCGTTTTTCATCGCGTTCTCCGGTAGAATAGATAAGAAAACAGACCATATCGTTCATTGGCGAAAAACTGCCAGAATAGGAGAAAGAGATGAATCAATTCTATAAGAGAATCCAATATAAATTTTCTGAATTAAATCAAGTGGAAAAAAATATCTTAGATTATTGTTTGCATCAATCAAGAAAAGTTTCCTCCATGACAGCCGAAGAATTAGCGAGTGAAACATTTACCAGCCAATCGACTATCACTCGAATGGCAAAAAAGCTTGGCTTTAAAGGATTTCAAGAATTTAAGTTTGCCCTTAAAAGTTATCGGTCATTAGAAGAAACGAGTGATTCTACTGATGCTTCGGATGAATTCAAACCATTGATCAATGAAATCCTTCGTCAGTTTACGGAGACGTTAGAAAAAATCGAACCGAAACAAATCGATCGCGCAGTCCATATGATTAAAGAAGCACAACGTATTGAACTGTTTGCTGTAGGGCAAAGTATCCCGGTCGCTGTTTCCCTGAATCGAAAATTGCATTTTCTTGGTAAAAATGTGGGGCATTCAACCGATTGGGACGAATTGCTAGCAGTGAGTAAACAACTAGGAGAAGGAGATCTTGCTATTTTTATTAGTCATAGTGGGGAAACATTAGGAATGCTCGATTATGCTAAACGACTAAAGGAGCGAAATGTTCCTCTGCTGTCTTTTATTGGTCAACCGACAAGTTCTTTAGAAGAATTGTCGACGGTCGCATTTATTGCAGAAATGTTGACGATCTATCATCAGAATATTGATTTGAGTCCAAGAGTTTCAATGGATATCTTGTTAGATATTTTGATGATCCATTATGCGAAACAAGTTACTTCTCAGAATGGAGATTCTAATTTATGAATGCCCATTCTACATGGACAGGAAGTATTGCAACCACCTTTGTCATCGCTTACATTTTAAGAGTAAGAAATAGAGTAAGGGGGAAAAGGGATGCAAAAAGGGAAGAAAGCAAGTTGGATGGAGATTTTTCAAGGGTTAGGCAAAACGTTCATGTTACCAGTCGCACTGTTAGCTTTCATGGGATTGTTCTTAGGGATTGGGAGTGCGTTCTCCGCTGAATCAGCAATTACTGCTTTTCCATTTTTAGGTGCTGCTTGGTTACAGGTGATGTTTCGCTTTATGTCGACGATTGGTGGCTTTGCTTTTAGCTATTTACCTGTGATGTTTGCCATGGCGATTCCTTTAGGCTTAGCACGTAAAGAAAAAGGCGTGGCTGCTTTTTCTGGGTTTGTTGGGTATGTAGTGATGCAATTATCGATCAATTTTTATTTGCAAGAAACGAATCAATTGGCAGCAAGTGAACAATTACGTGAAGCTGGTCAAGAAATGGTTTTTGGTATCCAAACATTATCTATGGGTGTTCTGGGAGGGATCATTGTCGGGCTGATCGTTTATCAGCTCCATACGCGATTCTATCAATTCCAATTACCAGATAGTTTTGCCTTTTTTTCAGGGACACGTTTTGTACCCATCATTACTTCAGTAACTTTAGCAATTGTTGGCGTGTTGATTCCGATGGTTTGGCCACTTTTTGCCATGTTGATCACTGGGATCGGAAATTTGATCCAACGCTCTGGTGCATTTGGCCCGTTCTTATTCGGTTCTGGAGAACGGCTCTTATTGCCATTTGGCTTACATCATATTTTAGTATCGATGATCCGGTTTACAGAAGCTGGAGGAAGTCAGGTCATCAATGGGCAAGAAGTCTTTGGCGCACTAAATATTTTTTATAATGAATTGCAACAAGGATTGGCGATTTCACCTAGCGCCACTGCTTTTCTTTCACAAGGTAAAATGCCGACATTCATGTTTGGTCTTCCCGCAGCGGCTTTAGCGATATATCAAACCGCAAAGCCAGAGAATCGTGCAAAAATCAAAGGATTATTGATTTCAGGTGTGATTGCGACTTTTGTAACAGGGATCACTGAACCAATCGAATTTCTCTTCTTATTTGTCAGTCCTCTCTTATGGGGATTCCATGTGTTGATGACTGGTGCCGGATTTATGGTCATGAGTTTGTTGGGCGTAACGATCGGGAACACCGATGGCGGTATCTTAGATTTTATTATTTTCGGGGTCATGCAAGGGACTTATACTAAATGGTGGTTGGTTTTACTTGTGGGTGCCTGTTGGTTTGGTATCTATTACTTTACATTTAAAACAGTGATTTTACGCAAAAACTTAAAGACCCCTGGACGTGAAGAAATGACTGCTGAGACAGAATATACAGACGAAGAAGTAACATATAAAGGAAAAGGCACAGTTGATGCACGAGGAATCTTGGCTGCTTTAGGCGGTGCTGAAAATATCACTTCTTTAGATAATTGCATCACACGTCTAAGGTTAGTGGTGAATGACGGATCGATCGTTGATGATGACCGACTGAAAAAATTAGGTGCATTAGGCGTGGTCCATTTGGATGATACGAATGTACAAGTCATTATAGGAACAAAAGTGACGACTGTTAGAAATCAACTGGATGACATCTTGTCGTTCTGAAATCGGGAGAGTGTAGAAAGATGTCTTTCAATGAACAAATCGATCGTAAAGGGACGTATTGTACGCAATGGGATTATATTGAAGACCGCTTCGGTAAAAATGATCTCTTGCCATTTACGATTTCTGATACAGATTTTAAAGTACCAATAGGCGTCGAAGCTGCGCTACAAGAAAGGTTAAGACATCCAATTTTTGGCTATACTCGTTGGAATCACACAGATTTCAAATCAGCAGTCACCCACTGGTACAAAGAACGTTTTGGACACCAGATCGACGAGGACTGGTTGGTTTACAGTCCTTCCGTCATCTATAGCATCAAGCAACTGATTTGTTTATTAAGTAAACCCGGAGAAGGTGTGATTATCCAAACGCCTGCTTATGATGCCTTTTATAAACTGATTGCTGGGAATGGACGTAAACTGGTAAGCAATGAATTGATTTATCAAGAAGGTGCCTATCAATTGGATTTTGAGGACTTGAGGCGCCAATTTGAGCAACCCGAGAATAAAATTTTGCTATTGTGTAGTCCCCACAATCCAACAGGTAGAGTGTGGACCAAAAAAGAATTAGTAAACATCATCGAGCTTGCCCAAAAAAACGAAGTGTTCATTATTTCGGATGAGATCCACATGGATATTCTCAGAAAGGGACAACACCATCAACCACTGACGGAATTGATCCAAAAAAATGTCGCAGTCGTCACATCAGGAAGTAAAACATTTAATTTTCCTGGATTGATTTTTTCTTACGGATTGATTCCAGATTCGTCCTTGCGCCAGCGGTTTTTACAACAGATGAAAGAAGCTGATGGCCTCGGTTCCACGAGTGTTTTTGGATTAGTTGCTACGATTTCGGCGTATGAAAAAGAAAGCAACTGGGTCACTGAACTCAATCAGTACATTGATGACAATATTGCTTTTGTCACTACGTACCTCAAACAACATCATCCAGAAATTATTGTGACAAAAAGCGAAGCCACCTACTTGATGTGGCTCGATTGCGCCCGACTCCCTTTCACTATGGAAGAACTTCAGCAACGAATGATCGAACGAGGCAAGGTTGCAATCATGTCAGGCGAAGTATATGGGAAAGCTAGTCACAATTTTTTGCGATTGAACGTGGGATGCCCACTTAAGAAATTGGAAGAAGGATTGCGGCGATTGACGAAGAGTTTGGGGTAGATAGGGAAAGTATTTACAAATAAATCATATATCATTTTATTTAAAACAAGCGCCAAAGGACAATTACATAATGTATCTTGTCCTTCGGCGCTTATTATTTCAAGAACCAATCTTATCAAAATGATTTGATACAGGAATCACCTATTTATTGTTAATTAGACTTAAAGACTTCAGGAAGTTGATCGAACGTAACAGACGAAACGTTTAAATAGTCTTTTTCAATACCATTGTTAGTAAAGCTCATCCCTAGTAAAACACCAGTTTTGGCATCAATATTTAGTTTAAAATGATCAGACTGATATCTGACTTGATTGGCGTCTGATAAACTACCTTCTAAAACTACTGTATTTCGTCCAGCTTTTTTTTCAGTGCCTGTAAGTTCATAAATAGATTCATCCTCTAATAAGTTAATTGCTAAATCGGAAGGTAATGCAACTATTTTTGCATTGCTATAATAATTTGCATCTGGTCTTGCCTTGTACAATTTTTCTCCGTCCTCACCAATTTTTATACTATCGGCTAATGTCATAGAATGATTACTAGATGCTCCTTCTAACATAACAAAGGAAGTATCTATGCCTAAGCTTTTATCATTTGAATCAAAATTTTCCGTTTCAATATTGCCGTTGTCGTAAAAAAGGGTGCTTCGATTATTTGCTGAATAAGTAGTATCGATTTTCGTGAGATGATTATTAGATAGATTAATAGCTGATAGATGAATTGATTCAATTAATTCTCCTGCTTTTTTAGTCGCTGAAAAATGAATCTCGATACTGTGATAATAATCAATGGCATTGATCATTCGATAGACTGCCTCTTGTTTTGTTGTGATTTCATTTTCTATTTGTACAGTAGGTATTTCAATTGTTGTTTGTTTTTCTTCTTCTGGAGAAGTCGTGATTACTTTGCTCTCAGACTTAACTTGTACATCCGTTTGTTGATTAGCTAAGACGGCATAAGCAGAACTTGCAAAAATTGTTGTCAGCGTTAAACCAATAATAACTCCTCTTATTTGTTTTTCCATAGTTATCTCCTTTTACCATGTGACTTTGAATGCATCTGCACCCAGACCACCCTGAATATTCACATTATTAGGTTTCCCAACATTTGCAGCTAGGTTCCAATTAGTGGCACCCAAATCACCAATCCAATTCCATCCTACAGCAGCATAGTATTGTTCAATAGTATTTCCTTCACCTATCCCTGGCGGTGAAGCAACATTATAAGCAGCTGTTGACTCGAATGCTGGATTAGCTAAATATGCGTAAAAATTCACAACATTTGTTCTATTTGTAGGGTTAAAGCCATACGCATAAAATGCACCACTTTTGTCGTAACTAATCCTTGCGTCTCCAAAATAACCTGATGAGATCCACGTCCAATTCCCTGACATAATATGACTCAAACCCGGTTGCCCTGCAGCTGCATCGTTGTCTACTAATTGCTCACCAGCAAAAACCTTGTACCCAGAAAAAATAGTACTGACAAAAAACAAAATAAAGAAAAGATTTTTTTTCATGATTGACTCCTTTACTTATTTATTTGTTCTCTTGAAGTATAAATCTAAGAAATAAAAAAACATATATTTTTTATTAATCATTATATTTGCATAATATTTAATGAATAATTTACTCTTCATCAACCTGTTTTTTTGTATAATTTAGCTCGGAAAATAAAATTTTATATTGTGTGAAAAAAATAAATAAATTATATATGGCAGAAAAGATAAAAAAACATAAAATTAGGAGATTTAAGTGGAAGATTTATTTAATAACTATAGAAATTTATTAATTTTATATTAAGAATATTGTGTATATTTTTAGACTATCTATTCTTAAACTAAATAATAATAAATTGAAATCTGTGAGATTCTAAATACGCTAAAAGCTTTTTTTAATAGACTAGAGCATAAAGTTTAAAATAGATAATATTATAAGGAGTATCCTATTTAAATAACGTAATAATCATTTTTAATTTTATATTAATACTTTCTAATTCGTTTACATAAAAGTAGAATAAGTTAACAAAAATGAGCAGGAAATCTTTGAATGTTAAATAACTAATTATATATATTTATAATTATATAAATATATATAATTAAGAAGCCATAGTTTATTCGAATACTTTATTATATTGATGAAGATATCTTCTAAAATCGAAAATGTAAACATGCTTGGTAATGAATTATAATTGAAGATTAAGGAGAGAATAAAAGATGAAGAAAGTATTGATGGGGTTTACAATGCTGTTTGGTTTGATAGTTAGTGGAATGCATACTGAGGTTGCAGATGCAGCAATTCGAGCAATTGATCCTGAAAGTATTGTTATTTCGAAAGAAGATAACCAAAAAGCAGTACAACAACTTGAAGAACAGGGGATTGATGTAGATAATCTACCTTTTTCAAAAGACAAGTTGACAATACAAAAACCAAAAGCTGGAACATATATCATCGAAGGAGAAGATAAAAATCCAAAAGATAATTTAAGCATTGCAGAAGAGTTGTTACCAAAGGCTAAATTATATAGTATTAACGCAACAGGGTTCTCAGTTCAAATTTATAATCCTAGTTCAGGTAGTACTTCGTCAGCTAGTGGGATAAGATGCAACGAATTAGCACCTTTATTTACAATAGAGGACAATGGCATTGCGGGTATCCATGCAATAATGTCTTATAATCAGTTTTATTTTTTAGGTGATTATGTGCAAGATTATGGAACTGGTGTATGGGATGGAGGATATTACTATAGATACTTCAACATTTCTGATACAAAGTGGCAATGGTATAGAAGGTTATGGCTGAGTGTTGCTGATAAGAATGATTTGCTAAACTAAAAATAGACTGTTTGGGAAGAAGCCTCTTTCTATTTTTTGAAATGAAGAGAGAGTGATCAAATAGAATGAAGAAGCGAATAATATCCATCCTGCTATTTCTATTATTAATGGCTGGCTGTAGTGGCGAAACAAATACAAGACAATTTGAATTGAGTGACAGCGTTCCGGAAACAAAAGAAAGCACTCAATCACAGGAAATAGCTGATTCAGACGATTTAACATTCGAGGAATATAAAAAAGCATTTCCTGGTCCTGGACAAGTCGATGAAGCCTATCAAAAATTAAAAATAAAAAGTGATATCTCCCAAGACCAGTTACACGATCTCTTGATCAAGTATTCTTGGAAACTAGAAGGTGGAGGTATCTTGATCTTCAATGAATCTGGTGAAGTACAGCGAATCAATCTGTCTGGGCAGATAGAGTATGCTGGAATATATTCTGTTAATCAAGATAACTTCTATTTAGAGCCAGATCCAGCAAGTGTGAACTATGCGAATGTGATCAAAGATCATAAGTACAGGATCGAAGCAGATAAATTGTTTTTATTCAGCGAGGAAGTGAAAGAACATCAAGTCATTATGTATCCTATGAAAAAAATAATTCCATAAACCAGTATTTTTTGTGCTCAATCTATTTATAAGTCATTAAATAAATAAGCGATTTAAAGCATCGGTATTCTGCCGATGCTTTTTTGTCACAATTTTCTTCATTTTACCGACATATTAAACGTATTTAAATACGCAAAAATTTTGAGAGGAGAATCAAAATGAAGTATGTTGTAAAATCTGGAGATTCGTTAAGTAGGATTGGTGAAAAATTTGGGGTATCAGTTAGTCAATTACAACAATGGAATGGAATCAAAAATCCTGACTTTATTTTAGTTGGGCAAGAGCTGATGATCATGAAAGAGTCGAATGATACACTTACGCGAAAGATTACTAGGAGCCAACTTGAAGCAATTGGATGGAGCAATCTTTCAGAGCAACTGATCCACGATTTAAATCAGTGTATCAACGTGTATCACATCACTGAACTTAATAGTTTACAGCATTTTATTAGCCAGTGTAGCCACGAGTCAAGTTGTGGAAAATGGCGCATAGAGCTTGCTTCTGGAGATGCTTATGAAGGTCGTAGTGATCTTGGAAATGTTTCTAGCGGTGATGGCAGAAAATTCAAAGGAGCAGGGTTTATTCAACTAACTGGTCGTTATAATTATACCCAGTTTTCTTTATCGATCGCAGATCCAGAAGTTGTCAAGCAAGGGGTAACTTATGTGGCTGAAAGATACCCATGGTCAAGCGCTGGTTATTGGTGGGAGGTCAATGGGATGAATAGTTTCTGCTTATTATCACCTACTGTTGAACAAGTAACATTTAAAGTAAATGGTGGATACAATGGATTGGCTTCACGTAAATTCTATTACGAAAAATGTTGCGAAGTTATCAGTTAAGAGGGAGATAATGTTTAGTAAAATGGGGATTTTTATACATTTATTTGAAACAGAAAAAGAATTGATTCATATCTTTTTTTTGTTGATTTTATTAGATTTATTCACTGGTTGGTTAAAAGCGAAAGTACAAAGAACTTGGTATTCTAATTTGAGCTGGCAAGGCCTGTGGAAGAAGCTTAGCCATTTTGTTTTATTGATTTTGACTGGCGTCGTCGATATCGTTCTAGCAAAAAATAATGTTCAACTTGAATTCACGTTAGTTCAAGTATTTACAACATTTTTAGTACTGACGGAAATCGGAAGTATTTTAGAGAATGTGGCAGAAACAAATCTAACAAAATATTTTCGTCAGGTTATTGAATTGATTGAACAGAAATTAAAAAAAGGCAGCTAATATCCAAAAAATAGAAAAATAAAGAGTAAATTCTATGTCACAGATTTATTCAACTTATCGACATATCCTTTCAAAAGAATGAATGGAGTGGCTAATGATGAGTTTTTGGATAAGTATAACAGAAAGAGTGGATTTGTATGTAACAGAACCAAATGGAGAATTACTGGAAGCAATACTCAGAGATTTTTTTCCATATTTAAAAAAAAGTGCTAAAAATGCCCAAATTTCAGCAGAGAAATTGGGCGTATACATACCTTTTGAGGATTTTTATAGTACCTATCTGTTAGCTACATGGAAAGCGATTGAAGATTATCGACTGGAAAGAAAGAAGAAAGAGTTGAAGTTTAAAAATTTGTTTCTCTATCGCTTAGCAATTGCTGAAAAAGATGTATGGCGTCTTTACAAAAAAAGTTCAAACAATAAGAATGACAAAAATAGGATTACTTATGATGCTGGGCGTTGGCAATCTTTAGATCCTGGATTTATAGAGAGTCAGTCATCGGTGGAAATTGATTCAACTATCGATTTAAAAGAGATGGTTTGTAATTATCAAAAGCAGGCACCACTTGATGGTTTCTTCTTTTCATTGCTAGTTGGAGGGTTTACTTGTTCTGAAGCAGCGAAAATCATGTTTTCAGAAAAGGACTACCATCCGTCAGTGCGTAAAAGAGTGGAGAGAATGAAGAAACGCTTAAAAAAATATTTGCTTCAAGAAAAATATTTCCTGAATACTGTCACAAATTCTAAAAAATCTCAACATATCTAAGTGATTCGAATCAAAAAAATGTTGAGGAGTGAAAAGAATGGATAGGAAAGCAAAACAAACACGTGATCCTTGGGTGTTAGAGGTACAGCAATGGTTGAATGAGATATATGGAAATGTAGCAGGCTTTGGTTCAGTACCGGAAGATGGTTATACTGGATGGAATACGATTTATGGATTGATTCGAGCGGTACAACATGAACTAGGAATTACGGCATTAGTTGATAACTTCGGTGCAACTACTTCTGCCTTATGGGATAAAGAAGTCACCCCCAGTCTAATCAACACATATGAAAGTAACTTTGTAAAGTTGATTGATGGTGCATTTCGTTGTAAAGGAATGGGAACTGGAAAGTTTAATACCATTTACACAACGGACAATGATAATGCAACAAAGCAGTTAAAAACTGCCGCAGGATTTGAATCAGTCAATAGTACATTAGATTCCACATGGGCCAAAGCCTTGTTTGATATGAGTGCTTTTGTTTTAGTACCAAGTGGAGATGCGACGATTCGCTCGATGCAACAAGGATTGAATCGAGAGTACTGGCAATATACGGGGATTTTGCCTTGTGATGGTGTTTATCAGCGTCAAACCAATACAGCCTTGATTTATGGTCTTCAAGCAGAAATTGGCATGGATACAAATACAGCAAATGGTAATTATGGCCCTGGGACTGAAGCGGGTACCCCAATACTAAATCAAGGAGACATCGGTCCATTTGTTCGAATTTTGCAATACGGTCTTTATGTGAACGGTTATAACAAACAAGGTGATTTTTCAGGAAACTTTACGTCATATATTGCGGAGCAAATTCTTGCTTTCCGACAATTTATGGCATTGCCACCGTATAATCAAACGTCGGATTTAACTGTAATGAAAGGTCTACTAACATCAAACGGGAACACGAATCGTTCAGCAGAGGCCTTTGACACCTCGACAATTTTGACCAAAGAAACAGCACAAGGTTTGAAATCACAAGGTTTTTCGATTGTTGGACGCTACTTGACAGGTACGGTTGGTACAGGGGCGGATGAACGTGATAAAAGTTTATCATTCGAAGAGATAGAAGCAATTACGCAAGTCGGTTTAGCCATTTTCCCTATCTACCAAGATGGCGGTTGGTATGAATCTTATTTCACGAAAGAACAAGGGTTTAAAGATGGAAAACTGGCGATTGAAGCAGCATATAACTTAGGTTTTCCCTTAGGAACAACCATTTATTTTGCATGTGATGTGGATATTCAAGACGGTAATATTTCCGGAACTGTCTTACCTTATTTTGCGGGAGTATGGTCAATTCTTTCATCAGACCAGACGTATAATGTTGGCGTTTATGGTACTAGAAATGTTTGTCAGAAAATCATTGATGCGAGTTATGCAACCCAAGCTTTTGTATCTAATATGTCCTCAGGCTTTAGTGGTAATTTAGGATTTCCTATGCCTAAAGAATGGGCATTTGATCAGTTTATTGAACTGACCACAGGGGGAGTAGGTATCGATAAAGTTGCTGTGTCAGGTAGAGATCGAGGTATTTCATCTTTTTCTGTATCTCCAGAAGCAATTGCGAAAAGAGAGTTATTGAAGCTGTATAAAAATTTCGGTGTAGCAGAAACAGCATTTGAATTTGAACAAGAAGTACGTATAGAGCCAGCACCAAATTATGTGGTCTATTTGAAACCGCATATGGAGTGGTCTATTTCAGGAGAAGAATATGGGATTTCTGTATTGGTGAAGGATAAAAAAGTGGACATGTCTCCTTATTACAATGAAATCACTGATTCGATCGTGGAATACAGTGAGTATCTTAAAGGAGACACAAAAAGTTTTGAAGATGTCATCAATGAACTTGGACCAAAAGTAGATAATGGAGCGATTGCAGTCGGATTAGCAACGAAAGAAGGGTTAATAGGTACACGTATCTTGATGACCTTTGAGAAAGAGTTGAAGCACGGAGACCATGAAATTACATCCAAGTTTCAATTAGAGATTGAGATTTACTTGCGTCCGCTTGTTGATTCCCCCTTGCCAGATCCAGTTTATCAGGACGTCGTAGAACAGTTGGAGAATGGGACGTTTGAGTGGGATATTCCGTTGTTGATAGGTGCAACTGTGACAGTGCTGTGTGGAGCAATGCTATTTTTCTACGGTGCGGCTATAATTGGTGGTATTGCCTCTATTATTGTTGGAATTTCCACAGCTGTAACTACTGTAATGCAAGCGTTAGCCGTCATTGTAAGTACGAGTATGGGAATATATGCTAACTTTTTAGGTGTATAGGGATAAGAATACACTAAGAGTAGTAGATAAGGTATTCAACAGAATATCCTATCTACTACTCTTAGTATGCCTTATTCAATCATATCAACTTAGTCAAATATCCAGTAATCAATGCAATAGTGGCAAAACAAATTGTTATGTAGACCAAATAAATCATTTTAATCTGCCAACTTAAAACTTTGGATTGTTCTTTTAAGTCAGTAAAAGAATATGTTTTGAATTTATTCTTTTTATTAAGAATTAGATAGTTATTAAGTATCATTTCTTTCAGGTAGTACCATTTTTTTAGACCAAGAAGACATATAGTTAATTGAGATAGTACGAAAAAAAAGGAATATAGTAGCTGTCTGCTATATAAAAAATATACTGCTACAACCCCTATTGTTAATCCTAAAAAGATACAAACATTGGTGTATTTTAATATACGTTTATAGTGTTCTAAGACTATGTACTCAGGGGAAGGCAAATCTTTTTTGAATATTGTTTTTTTGAATTTCTCCATCTTATAAACAAAGAAACATAAAGAAATAAAAGAGATGTAGGTTAAAAATAGAAAAAAGAAAGCAAAAACTACAAGTAAATTATGCATAGGAACAGAACCTTTCTTATTATTTTTTTTTTAGGGGGGAATGTGTGGATAAAGATTAAAGTATAAAGTAACTATAAGTAAATAGTTGGTATGTAAGGATCAAGTAGAATTTTTATTCTAAGTTTACGTTTGATATGCTATGAAAAAAAGATATCTATCATGGAGAAAGGTAGAACCATCAATAAAGGAAATATCACTATATTGTTTTCATCAGTAAAGTTGAGATCAAGAGTAACATATAAAAGAATAAAGTGAGATAAAGTGAAGAAATCATTTTATTTTGCCAAGATAAAATGATGTTTTGCTGTTTTTGATTATTAAAGTAGTATATCAAATATGATTTATTTTTAGCTATAACCAGATATCCTTGACTAATGCTCTCTTTAGAGTAGAAACATGTAGTTAAACTCAACAACAAGAAGAAGATTCCTAAAATTAAAAAAAAGGTAGAAAGATTCAAGATGTTCTTTGAAACTAGCACATTTGAAAGGATAAATGAAATTGAAGTCAAAAAAATGTATTGATTACTTTTTTTTAACATACGAATATATATTTCTGTTTCATCAGAAGCTGCAGAGAAAATATTTTTTGAATATATGTATTGTTTAAATAATTCTATTCGATTACTGATTAATATCAAAGATACAAGTGAGATTAACATAAGACCTAGAAGACCGAAGTTAAGTATGTCTAAGTAATGATACATAGTATTGCCCCCTTTAGTATTTATGTAGCTTAAAAATGCTATCAGCTATAATTAACAGATAGAAACATTATCATCTATAAGTATACGCAATGAATGGATAGATAAAACGCAATCAGTTAAAACAACTTTTTATAATGAGAGTTATTTTAACTGGCTATCATAAAGAAAAAGCTACCCTCTAATTTTAAAGGATAGCTTTATTCATTGATTATTTATCTGTTTGCTCACCAATTTGGTGGGCTTTTTGTTTTTCTGTTTCTCGAACGATATAGACTGGGCGTTTTTTCGTTTCTAGGAAAATTTTTCCGATATATTTCCCAATGATGCCAAGACAAAGGAGTTGGATTCCGCCGATGAATAGGACGATTGAGACGAGTGAAGGCCAGCCGGATGTTGGATCACCAAATAATAACGCACGTAAAATAATAAATAAGATGGCGATTCCTGAACCGATACATGATAATGCGCCCACAAATGAGGCGATGTTCAATGGCGTGTCAGAAAAATTGACGATCCCATCGATTGAATAGTTGAATAATTTCCAAAATGACCAAGACGTCTCACCGGCAACGCGTTCGCGATTTTCAAATGAGAGATACTCGGTTTTGAATCCTACCCAACTGAATAGTCCTTTTGAAAAGCGATTGTATTCCGCTAATTCTAAGACCGCATCCACCATTTGGCGAGTCATCATGCGATAATCTCTTGCACCGTCAACCATTTCAGTATCACTGATTTTATTGATCAATTGGTAAAATTTCTTCGCAAAGAAACTACGGATAGCTGGTTCACCTTCACGAGTAGAACGGCGTGTACCGATACAATCGATATCGGAGTTGATGACTTTATCGATCATCACTGGTAATAATTCAGGTGGATCTTGTAAATCGACGTCCATGACAGTGACAAGGTCTCCTGTAGAGGCTTGCAGGCCGGCATATAGTGCGGCTTCTTTTCCGAAATTTCGTGAAAAAGCGACAAAACGAACGGATTCATGTACATTCGCTAATTTTTTGATGGCAGCTAATGTACCATCACTTGACCCATCATCGATAAAAAGATACTCGAACTCGTAATCGCCACGAAATTTTTCGACTTCATCAAAAAAAAGTGGGACAGTTTTTTCTTCATTAAAACAAGGGATAACAATTGATATTTTCATGTTTTCGTTCCTTTCAAGCATGTTTTCTCCTATAACTAGTATAAATAAAAGTATGTTTAAATAACAATGATATAAGATAATTATCTTTATTATAAGTGCCGTATACAGTGTACCATCTCTATGTCATTAAATAAACTTTTAGGTTGATTTTTTTCTAAGAATCATAGATGATAAATAAAATAAGTGATGAGGAAGGCGGACAAAAATGAAAATTGAAACACCGATCGGTCCTTTATGGCTTGATGCCGATCAAAAAGGATTAACAGCTGTCTCTTTTGAACGAATTTCTGAAAATGAAGAAGCAAATGCTGAGATTTTATCCTTGGCAAAACAACAGCTGGAAGAATATTTTTCAGGTGAAAGACACGTTTTTGATGTACCTTTATCTTTCCAAAGAGGAACAGCCTTTCAACAAAAGGTTTGGCGAGTGCTCACAAGAATCCCTTATGGACAAAGTCGCACATATAAACAAGTGGCACAGGCAATCGGACAACCAAAGGCAGCTCGTGCGATTGGTCAAGCCAATCGTTTGAATCCTCTGCCAATCGTTATTCCTTGTCATCGAGTGATTGGACAAAATGGACAATTGACTGGGTATATGGGGAAAGCTGAAAATGGGTTAGTGATCAAACGGCAACTATTAGTGCTTGAAAATATTTTAGCTCATTAGGCTGTACTACTAGCTGACAGTACAGATAAATAAGCACCAACACCTCGAAATAGAAGATCTTTCCGAGATGTTGGTGCTTATTTTACTTATAGTTTGATCAACCAAATAAAGAATAAAGCCATGATCGTTTGTAGAAGTCCCACAGTCAATCCATACGTCAAGAATCGCTTTCCTTCTTTCATGAACTTTGCAAAATCCAAACGTAAGCCAATCGCGGCTAATGCAGTGACCTCAAACCAACCACTAATAAAACTAGCGCTTTGATCGATCACATGGGGAATGGTGAAGAAGCTGTTGATTAAACACACGATCAAGAAGCCTAAAACGTACCAAGGAAGTGGCATTTTTCGTTTGTGGTTTTTTGGCGTATACGTAGACGAGACGGCCGGCTGTTTTTTTGTCATAAATTTTTCAAAGAGGAATACCACGACCACAAGCATCATGATCCGCATGATTTTAAACAGCATCGCAAATTGCACGACTGAAGCATCTAATAGACTTGCTCCAGCAACAACTTGTCCAACGGATTGTAAAGTACCACCTATAAGCGCACTTTTTTCGATCAGTTGATCACCAAAGAGTTGGAGACCTAAAAAGGGAAGTGTCAACATCATCACTGTTCCTAAAAGATTGACCAAGGTAATGACTTGGCCCTTTTCTTCTTCATCTGCATGGATCACTGGAGCAATCGAAGCAATGGCTGAAGAACCGCAAATGGCGTTCCCACCTGCCATCATCAAGGAAAATGTATCGCTGAACAATAGTTTTTTCCCGATGAAATAGGCACCAAGAATCGTGACAGTCATTTGGAGTAACACGAAAGTTACACCTTTGATACCAATCTGTGCAATCGTTTGGATCGTCACAGTTGCACCAAGCAAGAAAACGGAACATTCTAATAGTTTACTTTCGGCAAATTTGGTGCCCACCGCAAGTTCAGGTTGTTTAAACAAGGTGTTTCCTAAGACGATGCCAAGTAAAATCGCAATCGTTCCTGCACCGAGTTGTGGGACGAAGGGTGCCAGTAGCCGACTAATGACTGCGACGGAAAAGGCGAGTAGTAGTCCGGGTAAGATTTTTCGGCCACCAAATTTTTTCAACGTTTTTATATAAGTGAATAAAGCATTCATTTGATTCTTTCCTTTCATGTAAGAAAAAGTTTATCTAAAATATAGTATCATTTAATTGTTTCCTCGTGAATACAAAAAACCTTCTGCCTTTTTACTAAGTGAAAAAGACAGAAGGTGGAGTCTATTCTATCAATCCCTTTGAAAGGTGATGTTTATGTTGACTATGTTCTTTGATCAAGTAGATGGCATAGTGTCCTAAGACGTAAGCAATCATGCCACAGGCAATCAAACACTCGATGACTTTCAATCCATCTAAGATCCCTGTAGCAAAACCTAATTGATGGAAATAAGCAGTGACAGTAGAGATTGCTGTAGCAGAGATCACCAATGGGAAAGTAAAGGCTGCAAAGCTTGGATAAAAATCAAGCAATAACAGACGTGGTAACATGGCTAAAACGATAAAGTAAAGTACTTGCGAAACAAGGAACAACGTCATGACTAAGGCCAAATTTGGGTCTTCAAAGTTTTTTAAGTAACCTGTCAGACACAAAGAACCAGGTGCTGCAAGAATCGCAATCAATGGTAAGGTTGGCTGTGCCATATTTTTGACGAAGAAAATTCGATGGATGATGATTGGCAGTAATACTACATAACAAGCTAACGAAAGCCAGAAGAAGATTTTTCCAAGGATCGGAGAAAAGTTTCCGGCAGTTACTGTGATGACACCAAAACCAACATATACGATAAACCAGCTTGGAAAAATTGCTTCTATTGACAAGTCTGCTTTAACTACATGATGGTAATTAAAGTACAGAACCAAGATGATTTGGAAAATCACTGCGGCTAACCAGATCAATTTGACGATTGGCGCAATTGATTTGAAAGAAACAAAATACGTACAGATGACCATCAAAGACATCGTAAAGGTCGGCGAGACGGAAGCGACGATTGGATCATATAGATGTTGCTTCGTGTGTTCAAATAAAAGGATCAGTTTGCCGATGATCAACAGCATCAAAAGCATACCGATCGCGCCTACAAAATTCCCTAAATGCGTCAAATGATAGTCTTTTAAAAGATTCCCCAAAGAAGTCAATCCAAGGATCAACCCACAAATCGGGATCGGAACAATCTTCAAGAAATGCTTCATACATTACTCTCCTTTTTATTGATAATGAAGGACAGGCTCGTTGCAACGATAAGTAGCCAACGATGAAAACTGCTTGTTACGAAGAATAGTAAAGTTTTTCAATGGGAAAAAACAAATCGCATGGATGCTTCTCCTTATCGTTGCAGTAAGCTGTCTGGAAGGTTGTGAGGTGTGTGTAACTGAAGGTCCACAACCTGTTCCTTACACTTTTCATTATAAAGTCTTTTTGATATATTTAAATCAAATAGTTATTATAGTTACTATAAAAAAAGATAATGGAAGTGGTTAGATGTTTAAGTTATTAACAACCTTTCGTGTCGTTTATGAAACAAGAAATTTTTCGCGAACCGCTGAATTACTCTATTTGTCTCAACCTGCGGTGTCCAATCAAATCAAACAATTGGAGCGGGATCTTGGAGTTGAACTTTTCCAACGCAATGGACGACAAGAGATGAAACCGACAAAACAAGCGGATTTGCTTTATGAACGAACATTGGTTTTATTGGAAGAATGGGAAACAACACAACAACAATTAGCGGATGAAAAAAATGAAGAAGAAGTGTGCCGGATCGTCGCTTCCCATACATTTGCTGTGTATTTATTGCCTCAATTGATGAAAGAGTTGATCGTGCGTTTTCCAAAAATCAAGTTTTCGATTGCTTTTGCGAATTCTCATGAGAGTTTGGAGCAAGTGGCAAAACATGAAGCTGATTTTGGTTTTATCGAAAAACCTTTAGAAACAACCGGCGTACAACGCTTTTCTTTACTTGAAGATGCGTTGGTCGTTGCAGGTGATCCTAAGAGTGAGCTATGGCTAGTCAGAGAATCTTCTTCAGGTGTGTTCCATTACACGCAACGTTATTTTGAAGAAAAGAATATCCAAGGGAAGAAAATGCTTGTAAAAAGTAATGAGGTCATTGTGGCGATGTTGAAAGAAGGAATCGGCCGATCCATATTATCCAAACGAGCAGTACCAAAAGGGATACACGTTGAACCTTTAGCTGAATCTCGTCAGTTCTATTTGATCCAACGGACCCATTTGACCTCTGAACGGTTATTAGAAGTAGGAAATGAGATCTTGGATTTCTATAAAAAGGAAAAGAGAAATTAAAAAATATCAGACGGAATCAATAGAACTTCTCCCTTGAATAAGCGTTTTTTTCGTTTTTATCTTAAGAAAGGATAAAGAGAAATGAATAAGATTAATTTTTCGCAAATCTCATTTGCTTTGGCTTTCATTTATAGAAGGAGACAGCTATAATATAGGGCAGTATGGTTTTTAGGAAAAGGGATGAAAAATGGAAAAAAAAATAAAAACTTCGAATGATAACCGCATCGATTACGGAGTCATTCTACCAGTATTTTTATTATGTTTGATTGGGATTTTATCCTTATATGTTGCATTGACACATGATCCAAACGGTCCTTCTGTGACAAGAGGTGTCGGGATGCAGATCATTTGGTACCTTGTGGGAGCAGTAGCGATTGCAATCGTCATGCGGATCAATTCAAAATGGATCTGGAAATTGACACCTTATCTCTATGGACTAGGATTGCTTGTCATGGGGTTGCTCTTACGATTTTACGACCAGAATCTGGCGGCAAGTACCGGTTCAAAAAACTGGTTCCGTTTTGGAAGTGTCACATTTCAACCAGCCGAGCTGATGAAGATCGCTTATATTTTGATGCTGGCGTTGATCGTAACGAAGCACAATACGCAAGTCAAAGTTCGAACAATCAAATCTGATTTTTGGCTGATTGCAAAGATGTTGATCATTTCGATTCCTGTGATTGCGTTAGTCATGGCGCAAAAAGACTTTGGGACGATGCTCGTCTTTCTGGCGATCTTTGGTGGCGTCTTTTTGATGTCAGGGATTTCTTGGAAAATCATTGGCCCGATCTTTGCTTTAGCATTTATTGTGGGTGCAGGAACGATTTTCCTTGTGACCACAGAATCAGGAAGAGAATTCCTGTATACTGTTGGGTTCAAATCTTACCAATTTGCCCGAATCGATTCTTGGCTCGATCCATTTCATGATACGTCGGGCTTTAGTTTCCAACCCGCCCAAGGGATTTTAGCAATCGGAACAGGTGGGATGTTCGGAAAAGGCTTTAACGTCAGCAACATTTACGTGCCAGTCCGAGAATCAGATATGATATTCACTGTCATCGGCGAGAATTTTGGCTTTATTGGTGGCGCATTTGTCATTTTCTTGTATTTTGTATTGATTTATCGTATGATACGTGTCTGCTTCGATACGAACAATGAGTTTTATGCCTATATCGCAAGTGGATTGATCATGATGCTCTTATTCCATGTCTTTGAAAACATTGGCGCAAATATCGGCTTACTTCCATTAACTGGGATTCCATTGCCGTTTATCAGTCAAGGGGGTTCATCGATCTTAGGGAATATGATTGGGATCGGATTGATCTTATCTATGCGTTATCAAAATGAAGCACCGGTAAAAAATTCTAGGAGGTAACGCAAGTTGTTTACTTTTTACGAGTACCCAAAGTGTTCCACTTGTCGAAAAGCCAAGGCTTGGCTCGACAATCATCAAGTAACGTATCAAGCGGTCGATATGGTCAAAGATACGCCTACGGCAGAAACAATCGAATCATGGTTGAAGCATTCTGATGTGCCGCTTCGCCGTGTCTTTAATACAAGCGGGATGAAATATCGTGAACTTGGTCTAAAAGATCAAATTGATGAATTATCCCTCACAGAAGCAAGTCAGCTGTTATCTACGGACGGCATGTTGATCAAACGACCATTGATCGTCAAAGACAATCAACTGGTCACAATCGGTTTTAATGAAAAAATATACGAAGGAGCATTCAATTAAAATGGCTGGGAAACACTTAAAGAAGAAAGATAACCTTTGGATTTTATTTAATGGAAAAGAATACTGTGTAGGTTTGACAAAAGAAGCGCAAGAAGATCTAGGTGAGATCACGTTTGCCAACTTACCAAAAATCGGTAAAGCGTATCAAGCAGGCGATGCACTGGTTGAAGTAGAAGCAGAAAAAGCAGTCACTGAATTTGCAAGTCCATTATCTGGAACAGTCTCATCTGTGAATGAAAAAATCAGTGAGAATATCGCTGTTTTGAACGATGAAGATGAAATGACTGCGTGGTTGTTGAGTTTTAAAGATGTCGATGCAGCAGAATTCGACGCACTTTAAGAAACACGATGTTCAAATAAACGTTTGACACTGATTCTTGTAACTGCTATAATCATAAACAATCATATTGAAAGCTTTGATAAGAAGAGTACATGTCACAGATGTTTCAAGAGAGCCCGGTTTGCTGTGAAAGGGTAACGGAAATGAGATGGAAGATGGTCTTAGAGCAGAGTGAGTGAGCGCAAGCAAACTGACTACGGGCGTGCCCGTTATAGCACAGCAGTATGCGACTAGCGTCAAGTACTGAACGAGGTTGTTATTGTGAAATAGCAGCGAATCAAGGTGGTCACACGGAAGTCTAAACTTTCGTCCTTTTGCTAAACGCAAAGGACGAAAGTTTTTTTGTTGTCTAAGAGAAAATAAGTAAAGAAAGATGTGAACGATATGTCATTGATCCAATTGACGAATGTCAAGAAAACATTTGGCGGGAAACATGGGATGATCCACGCTATCAACGACGTTTCACTACAAGTGGAACAAGGCGACATTTACGGCATCGTCGGTTATTCCGGTGCTGGTAAGAGTACGTTAGTTCGTTTGTTGAATGGCTTGGAATTACCTACAGATGGTCAAGTAATTGTCAACGACCAAGACATTACTAAATTAAAAAATAAAGAATTACGCGTTTTTCGTAAAAAAATCGGTATGATTTTTCAACATTTCAATCTATTATGGTCACGTACCGTACTAGAAAATATCCAACTACCTTTGGAATTAGCCGGTGTACCGAAACAACAACGGAAAGAAAGAGCAGAAGAATTGCTCCGTTTAGTCGGTTTGGAAGGACGAGGACAAGCTTATCCGTCCCAATTATCTGGTGGACAAAAGCAAAGAGTCGGGATTGCTCGTGCGTTAGCCAATGACCCAGAAATCCTCCTTTGCGATGAAGCGACAAGTGCATTGGACCCACAAACGACGGAAGAGGTCTTAGATCTATTATTGGCAATCAACAAAAAATTGAACTTGACGATCGTTTTGATCACTCATGAAATGAACGTTATCCGTAAAATCTGTAACAAAGTAGCGGTGATGGAACGTGGGCAAGTCGTGGAAGAAGGCGATGCGTTGACCGTTTTTCGCAATCCACAACAAGAAGTCACGAAACGCTTCGTCCAACAAGATATCGAACCAGAAGCTGAGTCAACTGAATTATTGGCAGAGTTGATCAAAGAAAATCCTGACGGTCGCTTAGTGACATTGACCTTCAACGAAACGAATGCCAATGAACCAGTGATTTCTCAAGCCATTCGTCGTTACAATGTGGATATCAATGTCGTATATGGGAAAATCAAGCAAACCAAAGAAGGCTCGTTTGGTTCGCTGACTACCTTGATGATCGGAGAGGAAAACGAATTGGACCAAGCAGAAAACTTTATCAAAGAGCAAGGCGTTGGAGTGGAGGTGATCCATCATGGATAAAAGCTTCACAGAAACCTACCTTGATTTTAGCCAAATCAACATGGAGACGATGCAACAAGCCATCATGGACACGTTATACATGACGTTGATCTCCATGGTCTTAGTAACCATCATCGGTTTGATCCTTGGTTTGATCCTTTACTCGATCGGTCGCAAAAACAAACCGTATGCGCGGATCATTTACGGCATCGTTTCGATCATTAGTAATATTTTCCGATCGACACCATTCATGATCTTGATGGTCTTGATCATTCCCTTTACCAAAGCAATCGTGGGAACGATGTTAGGCGCACAAGCAGCGATTCCAGCTCTCGTGTTGTCCGCAGCTCCTTTTTACGCTCGACTTGTAGAAATCGCGTTTCGCGAAGTCAGCCCTGGGGTCTTAGAAGCCGCAGATGCGATGGGCGCGAGCTATTGGGAAATCATTTGGAAAGTCTTGATCCCTGAAAGTGTCCCAGCTTTGATCTCAGGTTTGACTGTAACGACGATCTCAATGATCGGTTTTACTGCCATGGCAGGAGCAATCGGTGCCGGCGGTCTAGGTGGCTTGGCTTGGCAAGAAGGCTATCAACGTGGTAATTTAACAGTGACTTTTGTCGCTACCTTGATTATTTTAGTCATTGTATTTATTGTTCAAGGAATCGGGGATTTCTTAACGAAGAAAACAGATAAAAGATAGTAGGAAATAGGAGGATATAGGATATGAAAAAGAAAATTTTTGGATTTGCAGCAACGCTTTTACTGACAGTTGGATTAGCCGCATGTGGAAACGGCGGAAGTAGTAGTGACTCATCAAACGCATCAGACGATACAACCTTGAAAATCGGCGCATCACCAACGCCACATGCGGAAATCTTAGAACATGTGAAGCCTCTTTTGAAAGACGAAGGCATTGATTTGGAAATCGTCAAATTTGACGATTATGTCTTGCCAAACCAAGCATTATCAGAAGGCGACATTGATGCGAACTATTTCCAACACATCCCTTACTTGAACAAAGAAATCGACGAAAAAGGCTATGATTTTGTCAATGCTGGTGCTGTCCACATCGAACCAATGGGCTTGTATTCACAAAAAATCAAAGACATCTCTGAATTAGAAGATGGCGCAACGATCATTACTTCAAATTCAGAATCTGACTGGGGACGGATCATCACGATCTTGAAAGACGCTGGATTAGTCACAGTCAAAGACGGTGTGGATTTAGAAACAGCCACATTTGATGATATCGATGAAAATCCGAAAAACTTGAAATTCAATCACACGATCGATCCAGCATTATTGGCTTCTACTTACCAAAATGACGAAGGCGATCTAGTGGCTATCAACGCCAACTTTGCTTACGGCGCTGGATTGAATCCATTAGAAGATGCAGTATTACTAGAAAAAGACAACTCACCATATGTCAACATCATTGCCACACGTAAAGGTGACGAAGACAGCGACAAGATCAAAAAATTGATCGAAGTCTTGCATCAAGAAGATGTTCGTCAATGGATCGAAGAACAATGGGAAGGCTCCGTGAAATCTGTTGATGCGGATGCAAAATAAAACCTGTAAAGTCTGGGAATGATTCCCAGACTTTTTTTGAGAAAAAACGAACAGAAATTATTTTATTTAGTTTATAAAGATTATCAATTGAAAATGATGTTTTATTTGAAATAAATCGAAATTATGACATTTTTAACTGGTCGGGGCGTTGCGCTTCATTCTCAATTAGTCTAAAATGAGTGAGAACGAATCAGAATATGGAGGGGAACTACATGTCTGTCTTAGAAATAAAAAACCTACATGTGTCGATTGAGGATAAGAAAATCCTTAAAGGCGTGAATTTAACAATGAAAACAGGAGAAATCCATGCCATCATGGGACCAAACGGAACAGGTAAATCGACCTTGTCTGCTGCAATTATGGGAAATCCGAATTACGAAGTAACTGAAGGAGAAATCCTTTTTGATGGGCAAAATGTGTTAGAGCTAGAAGTAGATGAACGTGCGCGTTTAGGTCTGTTTTTAGCCATGCAATACCCAAGTGAGATTCCAGGAATCACGAATGCCGAATTTATGCGTGCAGCTATCAATGCGACACGTCCGGAAGACGACAAGATTTCTGTCATGTCATTCTTGAAAAAGTTAGATGAAAAGATGGGACTCTTGAATATGCCAGAAGAAATGGCTGAACGTTATTTGAACGAAGGCTTTTCTGGTGGAGAGAAAAAACGTAATGAGATCTTACAACTCTTGATGTTAGAACCAACTTTTGCGATTTTAGATGAAATCGATTCTGGTTTAGATATCGATGCACTGAAAGTCGTGGCAAAAGGCGTGAACGAAATGCGCGGGGACAACTTTGGTGCCTTGATCATCACTCACTACCAACGCTTGTTAAACTACATCACACCTGATGTAGTCCACATCATGATGGAAGGTCGTGTCGTGATGACTGGCAGTGCAGATCTAGCAAAACGCCTAGAAGCCGAAGGATATGCAGGCATCAGTAAAGAATTAGGAATCGACTACAAAGAAGAAGAAGCGTAAGGAGGAGCACATCTATGAAAGACATTAAATGGCTCGATCGTCTTGACGCTGTTACAGATTTTTCATTCAGTAAAGGTGAACCGGAATGGATGACGACGCTTCGTCAAGAGGCGCTGAAAAAAGCAGATGAACTACCATTGCCCCATATCGAACGTGTGAAATTCCACCGTTGGCCATTGTTTTCAATCAATGAGTTGACTGATCAGACACCTGAATCTGGAAATGTTGCGGCATTTGATGCGATGAAAGACAATCCATTAGTCGTGCAACAAGGCACCTTGACTGTCTTTGAGCAATTATCCGCAGACCTTGCAGAACAAGGAGTGATCTTTACAGATCTATTTACTGCAATGCAAGAATACCCTGAATTAGTCCAAGAATATTACATGACGAAAGCTGTTGAAATGGACGAAGACCAATTGACTGCGCTCCATGCGGCATTCATGAATAGTGGCTTGTTCTTATACGTACCAAAAAACGTAGTCATCAAAGAACCGATCGAATCCCTGTTTATCCAAGAAGGAGCATTCTCGCAACACTTCTTTAAACACGTCTTGATCGTCGCAGATGAACACAGTGAATTCTCTTACTTGGAACGATTCCAAACAACGGGAGAAGAATTACAGAAAGTCTCTGGGAATATCATTGTGGAAGTCATCGCCAAAGCCGGTGCCAAAGTCAAATATGCAGCAGTCGACCAATTAGGCGAAAATGTCACAGCATATATGAACCGTCGTGGACATATCTTACGGGATGCTTTTGTGGACTGGGCAATCGGAGTGATGAACGATGGGAATATCGTCGCTGATTTTGATTCAGATCTAGTCGGTGAAGGCGGACATGCGGAAGTCAAGATCGTGGCAATCAGTTCAGGAAAACAAACCCAAGGAATCGATACCCGGGTGACAAATAAAGCTCCACACACGATCGGACATATCTTGCAACATGGTGTGATCCGCGAACGTGGTACGTTGACATTCAACGGTATTGGGCACATCTTGAAAAAAGCCAAAGGTGCAGATGCCCAACAAGAAAGTCGTGTCTTGATGCTTTCAGATAAAGCCAGAGGCGATGCCAATCCGATCCTATTGATCGATGAACACGAAGTTACAGCAGGACATGCCGCAAGTGTTGGACGTGTCGATCCGGAAGAAATGTATTATTTGATGAGTCGAGGTTTACGAAAAGAAGAAGCAGAACGTTTAGTCATTCGTGGCTTCTTAGGGTCTGTCTTAACTGCGATTCCAGTAGAAGCGGTGCGCAAAGAACTAGTGGCAGTTATTGAAGGGAAGTTAAATGTATGATTTCTCCAGAAAAAATCCGTCAAGATTTCCCGATCTTATTTCAGGAAGTCAATGACGAACCCCTGGTGTATTTAGACAATGCAGCGACTACGCAAAAACCCAAACAAGTGTTAGCGACTATGACGCATTATTATTCCGCAAACAATGCCAACGTCCATCGAGGCGTGCATACGTTAGCCGAACGAGCAACCCATGATTACGAAGCTTCCAGAGAAAAAGTTCGTCGTTTTTTAAATGCCCAAGAGACCGCTGAGATTATTTTCACACGTGGAACGACCACAAGTTTGAATTGGGTAGCGCAAAGCTATGGCGATGCCTTTGTCAAAGCCGGTGATGAGATCGTGATCTCTTATATGGAGCATCATTCGAACATCATCCCTTGGCAACAGTTGGCAAAACGAACTGGCGCCATTTTGAAATACATCGAATTGACCGAAGAAGGATTTCTTGATCTAGAACATGCCACTTCGATCATTACAGAAAAAACCAAGATCGTATCGGTCGCCCATGCCTCTAATGTATTAGGTGTCATCAATCCGATCCAAGAATTGGCAGCGATCGTTCATGAAAAAGGCGGAATTTTAGTGGTGGACGGTGCACAATCTGCTCCACACATCAAAATCGATGTCCAATCACTAGATTGTGATTTCTTTGCCTTTAGCGGACATAAGATGTGCGCAACGACCGGAACAGGTGTATTATATGGAAAACGGAAATGGTTGGAACAAATGGAACCCGTTGAATTCGGTGGAGAAATGATCGACTTTGTGGGCCTACAAGACAGCACATGGAAAGAACTTCCCTGGAAATTCGAAGCAGGTACACCAAACATTGCCGGTGTGATCGCCCTCGGCGCTGCCATCGATTATCTTGAATCGATTGGTCTAGCAGGCATTCATCAATATGAAGAAGAACTTGTTGGTTATGTCTTACCAAAACTCCAAGCAATCGAAGGCTTGACGATCTATGGACCAAAAGACCCGACCCAACGTACAGGTGTGATTTCCTTCAACTTAGAGAACCTACATCCCCATGATGTAGCGACTGCTCTTGATATGGAAGGCGTCGCCGTTCGTGCCGGTCATCATTGTGCCCAACCATTATTGAAGTATCTAGGGGTTGCTGCGACAGCTCGTGCCAGCTTTTACATTTATAACACAAAAGCAGATGCCGATCGTTTCGTCCAAGCAATTCTCGCAACAAAGGAGTTTTTCCAACATGGCACTATCTAAATTAGACAATCTTTACCGTCACGTGATCTTGGACCATTCATCCCATCCACATCATCGTGGCACGTTGACGGAATCAACGAATAAGATTGAAATGAACAATCCCACCTGTGGGGATGTCATTGAATTACAAGTCGAAATCAAAGACGGAAAAATCAATAATATCGCCTTTGACGGCAGTGGTTGCTCTATCAGTACAGCCAGTGCCTCAATGATGACCGATGCGGTCATCGGCAAAACAATTGCAGAAGCAGAGCAATTGACGGACGACTTTTTACTGCTGGTCCAAGGAAAAGAAGTCGCAGACCTTGAACCACTAGGGGACGCCGCCATGTTAAGTGGCGTTGCAAAATTCCCCGCTCGCATCAAATGCGCAACGCTTGCCTGGAAAGCACTAGGCAAAGCAATGGAAGAAGACGGTACTGCAACCGTCCATCATGAGCACAAGGAAAAGGAGTGAGCAAATGGGCGTACCAGAATTAGAAGAATATAAATTTGGCTTCCATGACGACGTGGAACCCGTTTTTAGTACAGGAGAAGGCTTGACCGAAGAAGTCGTTCGGGAAATGTCACGGATCAAAGAAGAACCAGAATGGATGTTGGAGTTTCGTTTGAAATCCCTGGAAGCATTCAACAAAATGCCCATGCAAGACTGGGGACCAGACTTATCTGACATTGATTTCAATGCCATCAAATATTACCAAAAACCAAGTGACCGACCTGCTCGCGATTGGGATGACGTACCAGAAAAAATCAAAGAAACCTTTGAACGAATCGGTATTCCAGAAGCTGAACGTGCTTACTTAGCCGGCGCTTCTGCCCAATACGAATCAGAAGTCGTATACCACAACATGAAAGATGAATTCGAAAAACTCGGCATCGTCTTTACCGACACAGATTCTGCATTGAAAGAGTATCCTGAACTATTCAAAGAATACTTTTCAAAACTCGTGCCACCAACAGATAATAAACTAGCCGCACTAAACTCAGCCGTTTGGTCTGGGGGTACGTTTATCTATGTACCAAAAGGCGTCAAAGTCGATGTCCCATTACAAACCTACTTCCGAATCAACGCCGAAAACACCGGCCAATTCGAACGTACGTTGATCATCGTAGACGAAGGCGCCAGCATCCACTATGTCGAAGGCTGTACTGCACCAACCTATTCAAGCAACAGCCTACACGCAGCCATCGTGGAAATCTTTACCCGTAAAGACGGCTACTGCCGCTACACAACGATCCAAAACTGGTCCGACAACGTCTATAACCTCGTAACCAAACGAGCAAAAGCCTACGAAGGCGCAACCGTTGAATGGATCGACGGCAACTTAGGAGCCAAAACAACCATGAAATACCCAAGTGTCTACTTAGACGGACGAGGCGCACGAGGCACTATGCTATCCATCGCATTTGCCGGAGCCAACCAAATCCAAGACACAGGCGCAAAAATGATCCACAATGCACCAAACACTTCAAGCTCGATCGTCTCGAAATCAATTTCAAAAGACGGCGGCGAAGTAAACTACCGAGGCCAAGTCACCTTTGGAAAAGACAGTGCCGGCTCGATCTCTCATATCGAATGTGATACCATCATCATGGACGAATGGTCCAAATCTGATACCATCCCATTCAACGAGATCCACAACAGCCAAGTCTCGTTGGAACACGAAGCAAAAGTCTCCAAAATCTCAGAAGAACAACTCTACTACCTCATGAGCCGCGGCTTGACCGAATCCGAAGCCACAGAAATGATCGTCATGGGCTTCGTCGAACCATTCACAAAAGAACTACCGATGGAATATGCGGTAGAGTTGAACCGGTTGATAAGTTATGAGATGGAAGGCAGCGTTGGTTAAGGTTAAATTACCAATGATTTCAAGCTTTTCATGGGGTGAGTGATTGACATTTGCCACAAATTTGCCACAAAAATAATAAAAAAATTTAGGAGTGCTCTTTGAGTGCTCCTTTTTCGTTCATATAGTTTTGGTAGAGTTTTAAAGAATCATCTTCGATTTTTTCTGTAATGTGCATATAAATGTCAGCAGTCACACTTATAGTGCTGTGCCCAAGTCGAGTACTGACATACTTTATGTTTGCCCCAGATTCTAGTAAATGAACTGCATGGCTATGCCGCAAAGCATGAGGGGAAAGTACAGGGACATTCGCACGTTCACATGTTTTATAGAAAAATTCTCTAACAACTGAATGGCGCAAATAGTTGCCGTTTTCGTTAGAAAATACCATAGATTCATTTATTGGGCTATCGTACGATCGATACCTCAAAATACATTCATTCTTGTTTATTTTATGTTTCTTTAGCAGATGAACAAGACGATCATCAATTTTGATCGTACGAATACTTGTTTTTGATTTAGGTGGCGTAATTATTGAATTGTTATGATCATCGTAAGATAGTGATTTGTTTACTGTTAATTTATCTCCGTCAATATCTAACCACTCTAACGCTAAAGCTTCGCCTAATCGGAGACCAGTACTCGCTAACAGGTAGAATAAGACGTAATATTGAATGGAATGAGCGTATTTACCTAATTTATAAGAGGATAAGTATTCTAACATTTGAGCAAGCTCATTTTTAGAATAGAATTTCAATTTCTGTTCTTCTTTAGCGGTTGGGAGTTTTATTTTTTTAGCAACATTTTTTTCAAGATAGTTGAGTTCATATACTGCAGTCTCTAATGCATCGTGTAACACATTTAGATTTGATCGAATTGTGTTTCTTGTTTGTTGCTTTGTGGTATCTAGGTCATTTACCCACTTAACAATATCTGTACGGGTTATTTCCTTTAAACTCATCATTCCAAACGTAGGTAATATATGAAGTCTTATGGAACGTTCTAACCTAAGATAAGTTGATTGTTTGATATTTGGTTTTTTGTAAACTTCGAGCCAATCCTCCAAATAGTCGGCCATTAATATGTTATTAGCTCCAATCTGAACACCGTTATTATATTGTCTTTCAAGTTCATTTGCCGCAGCTTGTGCATCTCTCTTTGTTCTAAACCCACTTTTCGAAACTTCTCTAAATTTTCCGTTATCTTTATATCGAATACGAAAACGCCACTTTCCGTTTTCTTGTTGCTTGATACTAGCCATGATAATCAACACCTTTCTTAGACATTCTAGGACTCTAACACGGCTAACTCTCTATCTTGAAAGCCTGTTGTTTTTTTACTAACGCAATATCTCCTTCGGATATTTCTATTTGAGACAAAACATCATTTGTTAGTATTAAATTTAAGTAGTTATCCATGTCAATATTAAATTTTGCTTCATTCTGTAGTAAAAAACCGTTTGGTATAGTCAAATTTTTTTCGGACATAATGAATCCCTTTTCAAGAATGTATGTTCGTTTTCCAGGCAAAAAAATAATAATTAAACTGCAACTTCGTTTCTTACCATTTCTAAAATAAGATTTCTGATAGTAGATTCGCAATTGTAATCTAGTTCATAGTAGTCCATAAATGAAAAAATGTTTATTTGATATGGATCGATATGACATTCAGATAAAAAATCGTAGAGTAAATTCTCAATCATAAAGCGATCAGCTTCATATTCCATTTTAGTTCTGAAATAAAATATCTTGTAGAGCTCAATAAATTCTTTGTGATCTACAACATGCTTTATTTCATGATAAATTGTTTTTCTTCTGTCTTCTTGCGAGAGGCTGCAGTTAACGAAGATAATATGCTCTTCTTCGATATAGCAGCCATCTGATTCCATTTCAACATAAGCAATACCTACGCCACATTCATTAAGTACCGTTTCTAATAACTGCATACACTCACCTCACTTCGAACTTTGTCTACCTTCTATATAAGCGCGAATTGCCGCTCTGTCTATATCGGTCAGTGGTTTACCACCAAAAGTCATAGCGTTGTCGAGCATCTTGTCTAAATCGTCAGGCACACGTTCCTGTATTGGATTAGGGTTGTCTGTGCGTCCTAGTAGATAGTCAGTTGTTACGCCGAAGTAGTCAGCGATAATTTTTAGATTATTGCCACTAGGTACTTTTTTCTTCCAAGAGTACAAGTAATTTTTGCTGAATCCAGTTCGTTCTTCTAAAGTATTTATAGAAATTCCTTGTTTGTCAGCTAGTTTTTTTACTCTATCAAATACCGTCATCTCAAGATTCTCCTCAATAGAGAACACATAAAATTAAACTTTTGATTAAAAATAATTTGACAATTAATCTATAGTCTAATATACTGTATTCATAAGCTAGTTATTTAGCTAGAAACAAAACTAAATAGCACCAATAAAAATCAAAAAATTTCGAGGTCGGTAAACTTAGAAATACTGATTTATAGGCTTTTTTCAGTCTTATTTAGCTATGGTTTTATTTTACACTATAGTTTAAAAATGTCAATAATTAGTTTAATTTCTAGCTATATTTCTAGTTTAACTATATGAGAAATGAGGTGAGAAAGATGGTTACTAAAGAAAATATAAATACAATCCTGCATGAAGGCGAGGAGATGACGTTGGCGGAATGGGAATTGGTTTCAGATGTTGTGAGCAATACGTTGAAAAACAAGGTCCATGAATATGAAGAAAATTTAACATTCAGAGACCTTGATTTGAACAGAACTGCTAATCACCTGCAATCAATTCTTGTCAGTGACAATTTGAATGAATGACGGGTGAATGCGGAAGTCTTGGCCACGAAAATGCAAATTAATGTAGTCATAATTGAATAGTTCATGTCCCTCTTCTCTCCACCAAGTGTTGGGATCTGAATGATTAGTTCCGATGACGCAGTTAGGATCTGCTGACAGATTTTGCCATTCGCCAAGTAAATTAGCGTAAACATTCTTCACGTAAATCACCACCTTATCAATTATTTCAGCGGACCACTCGCTGATATGAGAATTATATCAAAATTATTAAACACGTTTAAGAAAAATAAGAAAGAAGGTGACGTTATGGTCATTGAAGATTTTCATGAAATGGTCCTGATTCAAATGAAACGTCAAGATAAAACCTGGAAATACCTAGGAGAATTAATCGGAACTTCACCGACATACGCCAAGCAAATTGTAGAAGGTGTTCAAAAAGGTCCTAAAGCCCAGGCATACAAACGTACAATCGCCAACGATTTACAGATTGCAATAGTAAAGGGGGCGTAATCTATGTTTCAGCAACAAAGACAGTCAGTGACGGTGGATATTCAGGTTGATGACGCGTACTGGAAAGAATATGCAGACGCATACCTTAGAGAACTGTTTGAGCATTATCTACGACCACAGTTTTTAACTATTGCTGACATGGAAAAAATTACTCGTCGTAAACGAGCATGGATAATGGAGTACATCGTCGATGACCCATATGTTCGGAAAAACAAGTTAGCTAAAAAAGACACAGATGGTAAATGGCTTTTCGATGCCGAGAATATCCGCCCGTTTTTAAAACGATTATTTGATGATTTACCAGAGTATTAGAGAATGGAGGCAACACAATGAATCAACCACAAATTTTTAATTTCGAACAAAACGAGGCTCGAACGGTTTTAGCAAATGATGAACCATATTTTGTAGGGAAAGATGTTGCAACAGCGTTAGGGTTTAAAGATTCGAATAACGCTTTAAAACAACACGTTGAAAATGAAGACAAAATCATAGGGTGCCAAAACACCACCCCATCTTTTAAAGATAAATTAGGAAGGAACCAGTATCCAACTTTAATAAACGAAAGTGGAGTTTATGATTTGATTTTTGGTAGCAACTTGCCGTCAGCAAAAAAGTTCAAACGCTGGGTGACAAGCGAAGTCCTACCAGCAATCCGTAAACACGGTATTTATGCAACAGATGAGTTGCTAAATAACCCAGATTTACTTATCGGAGTAGCAACCAAACTTAAAGAGGAACGTGCTTTACGATTAGTCGCTGAACAACGGGTAAATGAGTTACAACCCAAAGCGGAGTACTATGACAACATTTTAAAAAACAAAAGCCTTATGACAATCAGTATCATAGCTAAAAATTACGGCATGAGCGCAACCAAGATGAACAATCTATTGCATGATTTAGGTGTTCAGTACCGTCAAGGTAATGCTTGGTTACTTTATCGCAAACACCAAGACAAGGGCTACACACATACCGAGATGATCCCAGTACAAGGTAGCGAGAATTTGAAACCTAGTACTAAGTGGACACAACAAGGTCATATTTTTATCTATCAACTTTTGAAGGATAACGGAATACTTCCTTTAATCGAACAAAAACAACTCGCATAGGAGGTAACAGAATGAAAATCAATAAAAAATTAGAGAAAAAATGGCAAGTGTGGGAAACGATGATGGAAGGCGCTGAGATGTTTCTAAATGCTGCAAGAGATTTGGGTTCAACTGTCATAAACGAGGATGATGCTGTTGTTTGCCTAACTAGTGAAAAAATCCAATTAACCATAGAGCAATTGAAAGATGCAAAGGAATTAGTTGAAAAGCTAGAGTTTGCAGAAGAAATAGTAAAAACGCTCCCTACTATTAGAGGAAGTAAGGAGCATCATGAATTGAATGTTGAAAAAGTAACAGATTCTGATGAACAGTCATCTATTTTTTCAGGAATGACTTTTGAAAGGCCGCCAATTTCAAAAAAAGAATACATCGCTCTGTACGAAGATTATGTTAGGCGAGCGAGATTCTAGTAGTTACGGGATTCAAGTTCACTCATAAAACCATCGTTTATGAAAATCTTATCAAATTGTGCAATTGAAAGTCGTACATTTTTTAGCTCTGATGATAGATACGAGTATATTTCTTCAATATTTTTTTCAGATTGAACTAACAATTGATTTTCCAAAACGTGAATCCATGTATCGGGTGACAAAGACTCAATCTTTGCGCGAATCTTGATAGCTAGCTCTGGGTCAGCGACTTCAAGATAACGAAAGCTTATTATATATTTTTTCAATTAGTATTCTCCTTTCGATTATTTCAGCATTGCAGTGCTGATAATTAAATTATACCAAAAAGAAGAATCTCATAGGCACAACAATAACGAGAACCTGCACAAGCAGGGATGAGGAGGAATCAAATTTGATGTCGTAGATAGAATTGCGAATTTTCGACACTGAATACGGATATATAGGAGGTAATTTGATGGCATACACAGTACAACAAGAACACCAAATTATCAATCTTATAAGGCTACGTAGAAAAGAATTACAGGATGATCGTGCAGCACTCAGAAAAGCCGATGAGCTTTCAGATAGACAAGCAGAGCTGATTGCGAATGAGCTTGAAGATTTACGCAAGTTAGAAATTAAAAATAGGGAGATAAGACTATGAAAAAGACAGACACGCTTTTTATCGGAGTCATTTTAGGTTTACTCGTACTAGTAGCGCACTACAGCGTAGTGGGAGGGAGTATTTTCGCAAGTTTAATGGTTTTGATGAACCTATTAGATTCCAAGGAAAGGAGAACATATGAAACGAAAAGAAGCTTTGAAAAAAGGAAAGGTGATTGCTGATAGATGGTGGCGTGACAATAAGTCAACTTTCTTAAGTCAACAGGTGATCAATAAACAAAAGAAATGGCAGGAAATTAAATGAAATTAAGACAAAAAATAAAAGAGTATCTATTTTACAGACATGTTTTTTATTGTCCGGATTGTCGCTATACATTACGTTTTAACAATAATTTACTACAACAGTGTCATCCATGGGATGGACCGTATTGTTCAAAGTGTGGAGAAAAAATACAAAAAAAGTGACTCCGCCTGCAAGCATAGAGTCACTAAAGAAAACACATCTAAGGAGATGTTAACACATGGAAAAAGAACTTTCCACTCTAGATCAATATTTGACTGACCCTGATTGGGGAAAAATGAATATTAAAGGAACAAATAACCGAAAAATTAGACGAAATCTTTTGACGGATGAAGAACTAGCATGTGATCAAGATGATCTGGGGAATTTTGTGAGTATCTATGACCATGTCTATCTTATCCATCTATCAAAACATTCAAATAAACCAGAATATATCTACGTCATCGAAGATGGCTTGATTGATGCGCTTGAAGAGTACGAGAGGGGAAATTTGATCGATATCTCATACTACGGACAAGGGAAAAAATACATTGCTGAAATGGAGGAAGAATTCGATGAGTGAAGGAACGCAACGCACCGATAACAAATTATTCAATAGCCTATACAAGATAACCGTCAATGATGTGGTCGAAAAAAGAAATAAACTGACTTATCTATCTTGGGCATGGGCGTGGGCAGAAGTCAGTAAGATCTGTGAAGAGGTAGACTACGAAATCTATCGTGATCCAGAAACAAATCGCCCTTATCTTTTTGATGAGAAAACAGGGTACATGGTCTTTACCAGTATCACAGTCACTGGAGTAAAGCGTGATATGTGGCTGCCAGTGATGGACGGAGCAAACAAGGCAATGAAAGATGAGCCGTACACCTATGAAGTTAATGACTATCAATGGAATAACGAAACGAAGAAAAAAGAAATTGTTGGAAAAGTTAAAAAGAGAGTTGAAGCGGCAACTATGTTCGATATCAACAAGACAATCATGCGTTGTCTAGTAAAAAACCTCGCAATGTTCGGTCTTGGTTTATATATCTTTGCCGGTGAAGATATGCCAGAGGATGTTTCAATGCTAGAAACTGCGAGTCAGCGAAGTAAAAAACTATTTTTGGATGCTTTACAGCTTATTGCTAATAAGTATGAAAAAACAATTGATGAAGCAATTGTTGCGTTGACTGATGCGGCTTCTATTACAGCGGATGATAGCAAATGGACTAAACGTGATCTAGGTGTTCTGAAACGAGGTGTTAACTGGTTAGAAGACCAATACAAAGAAGAAGTAAAAGAGAAGTGATATGAGTGTTCAAACCATTAATCGATTCATATTCTGCAGTACTAAAGAATTTTAGGGGCAACTACATTGGCGCAACAATCAACGAAGAAGTAAACATCGAACGTTTAAGAACAATGTACGAAGGCTATGAAGGTGATCGGATCATTGAAGTGCGTTTTATCGATCCACGTCGCTTCACAGCCCAGCAAAGAAACTTCATTTATGCGCTCATAGGGGATATATTCATCGATACAGGCACGCCAACAGATTTCTGGAAGGAATTCTTCTACTTTCGTTTTGAAGGTGTCACAGGGCGGAAAATAAGCCTCAAAGACGAATCGAATACAACTGTGAGCGATGTAAACATCCTAGCAAATATCATCTTAGATTTCATCTTTGAACATCATATTCCTTTTAAAGAAGGATATGAAATCTTACCAGCGAATCAAGAATACTACTTCTACAAGTGTATTACGAAAAGAGTCTGTTGTATTTGTGGAAGAACAGGAGCTGACATTGATCACTTCGATAAAGCATTGGGTAGACGAAAACGTAAAAAAATTGATCATTCAGAATACACTTACGCAGGACTTTGCAGAATACACCACACAGAAAAACATCAAATCGGTGTAACTAATTTTAAAAATAAGTACCAAATCAAAGGGATTAAGTTAAATCAAGAAACGATCAAAAAGTTAAATATTGGAGGATAAAAAGTGGATCACAGAGGATATTACGCTATCATACCTGCAAATGTTAGATATGACGATTCATTGATACCTAGTGCAAAACTTCTTTATGGAGAAATCACAGCTTTGTGTAATGAAAAAGGTTATTGCTGGGCTAGTAATGAATACTTTGCCAATCAATACAAAGTAAGTAAGCCAACAATTCAGAATTGGCTAAAGTCACTTGAAGAAAAAGGCTATATCTACCGAGAAGTTAAGTACAAAGAGGGTAGTAAAGAAATCGAGGCTAGGTATATAAGAATTCTTGGTGGGGGTCACCAAGAAAATTTGGCGGGGGGTCACCAAGAAATCTATCAAGATAATAATACATCTATTAATAATACATTTAATAATACAAAAGAATATATAAGAGAGTTACCGCCTTCGAAAAAATCGAAGGCTAAGCCCATCCGTCATAAATACGGGGAATATAAAAATGTTCTCTTGTCAGATGACCAAATGGAGAAACTCAAAACAGAATTCCCTAATGATTATCAAGAAAGGATTGAACGGTTATCCGAGTATTGTGAATCAGCTGGTAAAACTTATAAAAATTACTTGGCCACTATTCGAAGCTGGGCAAGGAAAGAAAAAAGTGAGCCTAAGAAGATGAATAGTAGCTACAAGCGCACAGGAAGACGAGAGACACTTCCTGAATGGGCAATCGACCAAGAAGCCTATCAAAAGAAAAAAGCGCTAGAACGATCAAATAAGCCCCGATGGGATGAAGCGTAAGGGGGAGAAGATTTGGATATTAATTTTGACTACTTAGGATTAATTAAAGAAATCGCTAAGTACAAAAAAGATGAGGAGTATGACATTTTAGGAATCGTACATGATCAACTGGCAGCAGTTAATCTCGAACAGATCAAAAATGATCGTAGATGTTGGGCGAAATTACGTCATTATTATGCTTTTTACATTGATCGTACAAAACTAAGGGAAACAGCTTATATGAAATTGCTTTTTTGGGAATGTATCAAAGGATTAAAAGCACATTTAAGAGAACTCGAAAGACAAGGGTACTGTCATGGAAATTAATGAGTTGAAAGCTCAAGTGGAGCTAATGCACAAAGAAGCGATGAGGCAAAGCGCTTCGTATGAAGACAAATGGTTAAATACATTTCACGGCGGACGTGAGAGTGCACTTGATCAAGTACTCAAATTATTGAAAGGAGACTGTCAGGATGGATAAGAAAGCAGCAATGAAACGAATTGCTGAATTAACCAGTGCGGAATCTTGGCAAGAAGATGAAAAAATCATCGTAGAAGTACAAAAGCTTGGTAAAAAGATATGGACTGAGAAGCTTAGAAGAAAAACACCGAGGAAAATTGCAATTTGGCATGGCGACAGAATTCTAGTTACAGGTACAGCTGAACAGTTAGCAGAAATTACTGGGCTGTCAAAAAATATCATATGGAGCAGAGCGAAGCACATGGATATTGACTCTAAGGGCCGTCAATTTAAATACATGGAGGAAGAAAAATGAACGAACTGACAATAAATATTGAGAAATGGGCTAAAAATAAAGGATTGGATCAGGCACAACCAGAGAAACAGATGTTGAAGGTAATTGAGGAACTTGGAAAGGTCGGAGCTGGTATGGCTCGTGGCAATTTAAAAGCCGTAAAAGATGGTATCGGAGACACGCTTGTTACTCTTATCATTTCAGCTATGCAGCATGGGTTGACTGCTGAGGAGTGCTTAGTACAGGCTTAGAACGAAATTAAAGGACGTACTGGGCAAATGGTTGATGGGGTGTTTGTAAAGTCTAGTGATCTGGAGGACAGCAAATGAAAAAACTAATTATGCTCATTGTGACTATAGGAATGGTTTTTAGTTTATCGGCACGTCGTTAATTTACAAGAGTTTCTTGAAAAGTAAGCCAAGGGATAGATAATCTCGCTGCCATTCTCATCTGTTAGAGATTAGCAATTATTGTAAAGGAAGTCGTAAAAGGAAAATTTACCGTATTTTGCTGAGATAGAAAAGCCCCTTTCTGAGTAGAGGCTAATTAAAAGTCACACTTTGCTCTTTTAATTGTTTAATTACTTCAGCAACATAAGTTTCTTGAAATTTTTTTTCAAACTCTTCTATAAATTTTTTTGATGTTAAATCAAAATTTTTTTCTGAATACTCAATTAGTTCATTGGGTGTATCGAATTCTGCAATAATTGAAGCACTGTCAAAAGAATCTGCTACTTGTAATGAGACAGTTTTCATTATTGATACAATATCAACTTGTGTTTTTAGCATAAATTTCACTCCTTTATATAAGTTTAACACATAATTGATGAATAGTAGTGTGTTTTATAATTCTATACATTCATTGTGAAATAAATGAGATAAAGTGAATGGGTCTCCGACGATACTGAGGTTAAAAACCGTAGTGAGATTCTTTGGATGATGCCAATCTATATGAGTTTACACAAACTGAAAGAGACTCACGGAGACAACGAGTACGACAAGCAATACCTACTGATCATCGGACTTGCCAAGTTGCGGTTTGGGGTAGAGGCCAGCAAATGAGTGATTGGGAAAAGGATAATGAAAAGAGTAATGATTAGCAAAGCCATACGTCGCTTAAGAAGTTACCTGTACAATTAAGCTACAAAAGATGCAGAGAAAGCTATTATTATTTTTCAGAATATGGAGGAAGACAGCAGATGATACTGAAGTTTCGGGCATGGGATAAGAAAAACAAGACAATGCATGAAGTTGAATTAATAGATTTTATTGATAATATAGGCTATTTATCGATAGAAGACGGTAGAGGTGATTGGTACAGCTTTGAAGTCGATACCATACTCATGCAATCTACAGGACTGAAGGATAAGAACGGTGTAGACGTTTATCAAGGCGATATTATCAAATGTACTAGTGGTTGTCCTCATGAAGTCATTTGGTTAGAGGAGTATGGCGGGACGTTTATCGGTGGTATGCCAGCATGGTATCTTTCAGGACTAAATAATGGCTATTCTTGGACGGGTGAAGAAGAGGTAATCGGGAATATTTGGGAGAATAGTGATCTATTAGAGGAGTAGACGTAAGAAACCAGCCATATAGACTGGTTTAGTTGTTACTTTTTAAAGCGATAGATTAGATATGCGATAAAAGTAACAACTGCGAGAAATAGGCCAATCAAATATCTAATAAAAATAGATAACGATTGATCAAGTCCATAGTTAAAGATTTTAGATATAAAATAAAAAATCGGACTTGCAAAAAGAAACATTGTGTAACATTGATCATTGCATTTTGCAAATCTACAAATAACTAGGACGAAAAGAATAACTATCACTCAAAAGATAACCTTTGCAGTTATAAACAAATGAGCCACCCCCTAAATCCCCCCACAAATTAACGCTAACACGTTAGAGATTTAGAGACGAATAATAAGATTGAAACTCAGATATATTCAAGCAAGTGAACAAAAACACATTGGTTAGTTTTTATGAAGGAGGAACAGCAAAAGCCAGTGTTGCCTGAGTTTGTAGCTAAGTGGTTTGAGGATGCAAAGGATAATTTAGAAATTCCAATATTCTACGAATGTGTTAGAGCGATGGAGATTAGCAAAGAATATCGTAATGAATTTCATCAATGGTTTGCCAATTCGAAAAAAATCCAATCGAAACACTCATTCGCATGAAAGATGGCTACGAGGTCGAGAAAGAGCCGATGTATTATGTGATATTGAGTGAAAATAAAGGTGGATGGAAATATACTTTTTTAGATGAAGAAGGAAACGCTGATTATACAAATAACAAAGCACATATTCCAACTTTTACTGAAAAGGAAATCAAAGGGAATGACGAACGCTTCTGGCCATTTGCTGTGCCAGTGAAAGAGGTGGAAGGATGAGGGGATTGATAATAGTCATTTTAGTCTCTACAATAACTTCTTTTATTGTTTCCTTTCTCGTAATGAAATTCCATTTAAGAATACTTAATAAATGGTTGCAAAAGTTTTTCGATGAAGAAACCAAACGAATAAAAAGTTACTTGTCTAGAGGCAAGTAGCACAAAAATTTTTAACAATTGGAATAGGAGTGTCAAGATGGAAAAAGCTAAAAGCTTAATTATATGGAATAAAGACGGATCAACAATGAAATCTGAGAAAGTAACAAATTTTATAGAGGACTGGCAAAGAGCAAAGCGAATATTGCAGTTGCTCGATTAGTGGATATGAAGACTATATAAACAGCGAAAGAATGTACTTCTAAGAGAAAAATTTATTTTCTATAAAAATAGGAAAGTATCATTATGAAAAAGACCACAGAGATAAATAAACCTACCACATAAAAAATGAATATTTCTTGCGATTCAATATAGGTATGTTTAACAATTTGTACAATAAAAAATACTATAGGTAAAAAAGATAACATGAGGAGCTTATTTGTTCTAGAGTGTTTGACAAAGTAACAAAACGCGACAACACCAATACAAACGGGAATCCAAAATAACAGCATGCTCCACATAGTCACTCAACCATCTCCTATACGCTTTATTATCAATAGATAATATCATTTTTCGTAATAAAGATAAAAAAATAAGTAAGGCTTCTCATTAAATATAAAAAAGACAGCCGACCACTGGCTGTCCTTAGCAGAATATTGAAATAGTGAGCCATCTGTTTTCCGCCAGATAGCTCAACATGTATATGGGTAACGAGTGCAACCTCGCTACTTGAAAAGCTTAGCATAAGCATGGGTATAAAAAAAGCCGGATTCCTCCGACCTTAATTAATAATTCTGACACAATTATTATATCATAAATGGAGGAATCAATGGATGGTACTTTTCGATGTAAAGAAGTATGAGACACCAGAGGCAAAAGATGTGGATATGGATCGCACAAAACATAATGTTGGTGTTTTCCTTTCAGCATATCTGTCAGCTAGATGTAGGGTAGGTCAACCTCGTGAGCCTAAAGTAACAGCATCTTACTCCTTGGTTCCACCTTCTACTGCAAATAATACATTTGAAGCAGAACGAATGATGATTGAGAAAGAGGAAGCACAACAAGAATTTGAGTACTTGCACAAATTATTTATTCGTGGCTATTCAGCAATTCAGCATCCGCATAAACCTGATGTAACAGAAAGACGGAAAAAGATATTCTATGATCGTTATATCAACGGTATGTCGATTTATGTAACTGCTCAAAGAAATAATACGAGCGAGGAATCTGTAAAAGCAGAATCGAACAAAATCATCATTCAATTTGCTTCTTCCTTAGAACTGGTTGCTTTTAAGTAGCCAGTTTTTACACTTTTTATACCCATTTACTACCCAGAAGCTTTCCTTTTTATACCTTTTTTGTACCGATCAACTACCTAGCAAATGATTTATTATGATAGTGTCGAAAGATTAGGAAACAGGACTTCGACAAAAACAATTTGAAGGGAGGAAATCTCCCTCATCGTTGTAATTAAGCTTCGATAGACAGCAGCAAATAAACTAAAGGATGTGGGGTTCAGCTCCTGCGGATAGTTCATATGTTGCTGTCTATTCTTATTATGTCGCTGTGGCGGAAGTATGAGACGCAACGGTCAATGTGAATAACCTCGTGAGAATCTAGTAGGTTCTTGTGTGTAGTGCAATCCCACTCCAGTGACTTTGGGAGGACTTATTTAACACTGGTCAGTGTAATAAGTATCTGACCCATAACAATAGCAACTGAGGCTGTGGTAGGGAAGAGAAGCGGTTGTCAGGCTTGTGTAAGGTTGTTGGATTTGTTTGTATCTACAATATGAACATGCTTTACTAATTATCAAAAATTGTTTATCCTGTATGGAAAATGTTCTCAGAGGTGAAACGATTTATGTTAGAAACTAGTGAATTGAAAAAAGATGGCATCTACATGGCTAAAGTAGTCGGAGAAAAAGAACTTTATAAAATCAAAATTCGTAATATTTTAGAAAGAACAGCAGTCGTCGAGTTAGTGGACGACAGCAATAAGGTAGCTGTAGTTAAGTTAAAAGATATTAGAGAAGCTGTCCTATAAAGGATAGCTTTTTGTTTTGAGAAAAAAATTTGCCGGTATCAAATCTGGCAGATTGTAGGGCCTATTCACTTATAATTCGAGTTTTGCAACAAAAGCTACAAAATAAAAATTCGTCTGAGGGTCTTTTTAAGCTAATAGAGAGAAGAGCATCATTATGTTCTGTATGATACCCGATAGCAGTGATTTCATCTTTTTGTTTAATACGATGGCAAGTGCATTCGTGAATGACGAATCGATTATTCGATATTTTTAACTTTTTCTTTTTGATCACATAGTAAGGCATTTTACTTACCTCTCTTTTTTACTCTATTATACAGCGAAAGGATAAAAAGTCATGAAAAAGTTAAATCAGATGAATGATTAGAAGGGACAAGGTAAAGACTCGTAAGCAATACAAGCTACATTTTTTTACAACATTTGATCAAAGTGTATTGTCTAGGGAGGACTGTTTACACAAGTCTGTCACTTAGAATGTATGAGATAAACTTGGATGTTACAGAGTCTTGCTACCAATATCTTAGGAGGGAATTATGAAAACGAGGCAAATAATTTGGAGAAAGATTACACGCTAATCCAAGATGCGTCAGAGGCCAATAATCAAATTATATCAAAAAAGCCTATACTAGTTTCCGCTAGTATAGGCAAATGACTATAGTAAAAAACAGTTTACAAAAAACGAGCATTAATGTCTAGTGAAATCATTATTGCCCATTTATAAGAAAATCAAACACACTTCTCTGTGTAGTTACATAAGATCGCTCGTTGAGAGGTCTTTTTTATTTTGTCTTAAGGAGGAATGAACTCATGAAACAATACACTGATAAAGATTTTGAGGAAATGAAACAATTAAAGAAGGGCTTTGAAGAAGTTGGTCAAGGTCAAGTATTTACGATTGGAACTATTCAACGTAGATTACGTGTTGGAAAGGAACGAGCTACTGCTCTTTACAATGATTTGATCTCAGATAGAGAGAAGGCCACGTGATGAGAAACTACTGGTACGTATCACTATCTAATAGGTATCCACAGCCGAATGAAGGTGATCTAGTTAGAGTCGTCCAGTCAGTTCAGATCAAAAAGAAATACTCCATTGTAGAAATGACCAGAGAAGCGACACCGAAAGAAATTGACAAATATAATCTTCGATACTGTGGATATGGCTACTTTAATGAATCACATATTGAAGAAAATATTAACAAGAATTCGAGGGATACAAATGCAAATTGAAGTAATGAAGTTACAGGACTTAAAGCCTGCTGATTATAATCCAAGAATTAAGTTAGAACCTGGTATGGCCGAATACGAGAAATTAAAACAGTCCATTTTGGAATTCGGCTTTGTTGATCCACCTATTTTTAACAAACGAACAGGAAATCTCGTAGGCGGTCATCAACGGGTTGCTGTGGCTAAAGATTTGGGCCTATACGAAGAGATAGACGTATCTGTCGTTGATTTACCACTTGATAAGGAAAAAGCTCTTAATGTGGCTCTCAATAAGATTACTGGGCATTGGGATGATGAAAAGCTTTCTGTTTTGTTGAAAGAATTAGAAAATGAAACCATTGTTTTAACAGGGTTTGAATCGGAAGAAGTAGAAGAATTACTTACTGCGTTTGAGTATAAAGAAGATACCGAAAAGCCTGTAATAGAAGATGGATTCGAAGTGAATGAATTTATAGAAAATCATTCTGATCCTAGAACTAAATATGGTCAACTATGGAAGCTGGGTAAGCATTATTTATTATGTGGCGATGCTACGAAAGCGAGCGACGTCGAAAGATTGCTACAAGGTAAAAAAGCGAATTTAGTTGTCACTGACCCACCATATAATGTAGCGGTGAAATCTGATAATAAAGAATTAAACGAATCTGGACGAGATAAAATTATGAATGACGATATGAGTGATGAAGATTTTGATCAATTTTTAATGTTTGTATTCCAAAACTATGCTAATGCCATGGAAGACAACTCGGCAATTTATGTCTTTCATGGATCTTCTTATCAGCGAGAATTTGAAAATAGCATGAATGCCGCAGGAATTATAGTTCGGTCGCAGTGTATTTGGGTTAAAAATAATGCAACATTTGGTTGGAGTCAGTATCGTTGGCAACATGAACCAGTTTTTTATGCACATAAGGAAAGATATGCACCTACGTGGTACGGAGATAGGAAACAGACAACGGTTTGGCAAGACGACTTACTAGAAGATTTACCAGCAACCATTTGGAGAGTTCCCAAAGATGATGTGAATGCATATTATCATCCGACGCAAAAGCCATTATCACTTATTGCTATACCAGTAAAAAATAGTTCTAAAAGACAAGATATCGTTTTAGATTTGTTTGGTGGCTCTGGTAGTACATTAATGACCTGCGATCAGTTAGAACGTATTTGTTATACTCTCGAATTAGATCCTCTATTTTGTGATGTAATTATTGAAAGATGGGAACGAGCAACAGGCAACGAAGCAATTTTAGTTTCAGAATAAAAAAGAAGCCGAGTGCGCTAACACTCGACTACTTCAACAAGGACCGTAAGCCCCCGAAGACACAGAAACCACACGCGCGTGCTTTCTAGACAGTTCTGTGTCTTTTAGCATTCTAACAAATGCGGGGGGCTTACACAATGGAAAACGAAAACTTTGATTTAGATTATGAGATTGAAAAGGCAATGGAGAAAGCAGAGTCCATTCAAGAATATAAAAAGATCATTCGTGTCGCTTTGGGGAAATGGTTGAAAAATCTCCAATCAGGACAAATCAAGTTGGATAAAGTTTCCGATTTAAAAATATTAATTGAAGCTGATCTTATGTTGAAAGATATCGATAGTTAGTAGATAATTAAAATAAAACTAACGGAGGTATGAAATGTTATCAAATATTTTCATTGATTCAAATGGAGGGATTATTTGGTCAGGTGTTTCAGCTACTGTTTCGGCTGTATCTGCTTTTTTTGTGTTTGTAGGTGTGATTATGAATGTATGCATACAAAAGAAAATCGCTAAACAGCAAATAGATGCTAATTTGAAAGCAAAAGCAAGAATAGAGTGGATTACACAAGTCCGTGTCCAATCTGCTGATTTTATTACAAATTGTTTACTGTATCTAGAGTATTCACCTAAAAGAATTGTCGGAAAGCCGACAAATGTTAGAGTGGAAAATATAGAAAGTAATACTGTAACTATAACTGCAGACGTCGAACCTGATGAGGAAGTTTTATCTCATTATGATGATGTAGTAGATGCTAAAGAAAAAGAAAAAATCAGGGTTCAATTGAACAATGCTGCAAATCTTTTAATGATTTATTTTGGTCCAGATAAAGATGGAGAGAATGAAAAGATTGTGGAATTTATAAATGAAATTTTAAAGAAGGTAAATAGTGGGAATTTTTACAAAGATGATACCAGAAGTAGTGACCTTATTATTGAATTTCGAGATGAGATAAGAAAATATCTAAAGCAAGAATGGAATGTTGCTAAAGAAGGGAAATAGAAAAACAAAACTCAACCTAATCAGATTGTGAGGTGGTGTATATTGAATGGCAAGAAAGCGTGATCCAAGACGTGATGAAGCTTTCGAATTGTTTAAAAAGTCTAATGGAACAATAACTAACCGAGAAATTTCTGCAAAGTTATCTGTCCCAGAAAAAACTATTTCAGCATGGAAATCACGTGACAAATGGAATGAAGTACTGCAAAAAGATGAATGTAGTACTTCAAATAATCATTGTAGTACTGCAAATAAAGGTGGCGCACCTATCGGTAACCAGAATGCCATAGGGAATAAAGGGAATAGCAGAGCATCGCCGCCATCAGGTAATAAGAACGCTTTGAAAACTGGCGAATATGAAACAATATTCTTTGATACGTTAAGTGATGATGAGAAGGACATCTATTCAAGTTTGGATGATGATCCTTCTTTTGTTTTGTCTGAAGAAATACGGTTACTGAAGATTAGGCAGCTACGAATGATGAAAAGAATCAAAAAAGCCGAAGAAGGGCTAAATGAGGAAGAAGTTGAGCGACTACAACAGCTAAGAAAAATAAAAACTCCCATAGAAAAAGATGGCAAAAAGCTAGAAATCAAACGTGAAGCAATGCAAGATATCCAAGTAAGTAGAAAAGTATACCGTAAAATTGATGATATTCTTTCAATTGAAGATTCGCTAACTCGGATTAGTAACCAGTTGACAAAATCGATTAAACAACTAAATGAATTATCTCTATTAGGAGGAAAAGTTGTATTAATGGAAGAGCAGAAACGGAAGCTAGCCTTTGAAGCGGATATTCTCGAACATAAAGTCTCTAAACTTATTCTGAAACAAGGTGAGCAAAATAAAGTACAGGGCCTTATCGATATCGGTCAATCGCTTATTGGCCCAATAAAGAAAGATGAGGAGAGTGATGCAGATGAGCCGGTTGAAACTATCGACTAAGCAACAAGAGAATATTTTCCAATCGCTCAAGGGAATTCGGATGGAATTGAACGAGGGAACGATTCGTTCGGGAAAAACGATGTCAGATGCACAAAAGATGGCGCTGATCTATGCAGGACATCCCGACACCAATCATCTTGTACTTGCTTACAACCAAGAACAAGCTTACAGAATGTTTATGGATTGTGAAGGATTCGGACTGGAACATATCTTTGCCAGCTGTGCTGAGATTCGACACGATGAGCATGGGGATCATTTATGGATCAATCTTCCAGAGGGAGAAAAGCGGATCTATTATAAAGGCGGCGGAAAAGTAAATGCTGTCGGCGCTATCACTGGTATGTCATTTGGAACTGTCACTTTTTTGGAATTCAATCTGCTTAACAAAGCGGTCATAGAGGAGGCTTTTCGTCGGACTAAAGCTTCTAGTTTTCGTTATCATCTCGCTGAACAGAATCCGCCAGCACCAAATCATCCGAACCTAGAAACTCTTAAACCTTTTATAGAAACTGGGTCTTTTAAGTTTCGTCATTGGCGACCACAAGATAATCCTATTTTAACGAAACAAGCTTTGAAAGAATGGGAAGCGGAATGTAAAGTCTCCGAGTATCTTTACAAACGAGATTGGCTAGGTGACCGTGTGATGCCTGAGGGTGTGATCTATTCAATGTTTAATGAAGATATCCATATGACAAAAGAAATTATAGGCAAGTCTGTAGAAGCGTTCTTTAGTGCAGACGGCGGACAAAGTGATGCTACTACCTGTTCCTTAAATCTCGTTACATGGAAAGACGGAAAGTATAATCTCTATCGAATGGCCAACTTCTATCATAGTGGTGCCGACACGGGTGTCACGAAAGCGATGAGTGAGTATGCCAAGGAAATTAAGCAGTTTAAAGAATGGTGTTATAAAGAGTGGTCATGGCTGCCTAAGCATTCAAAATTCTTTGTCGATCCAGCCTGTAAGTCATTGAGTGAGGAATTACGTGTGTTAGGAATCGTCACAACAAAAGCAGATAACAACTCAAAAGACAAAGTAACCAGCAATGGCACTAAAATTGAAATAGGTATCGAACGTATGCAAAGCGCCTTTTCAAAAGGACGCTTTTTTCTTTACGATCATGATGGCAAGTATGGTCACTATCATTTCATCAAAGAATTAGGAATGTACGTTCGGAATGATTCTGGCTACCCAGTGGATAAAAACAACCATGCATTAGATGAATGTCGTTATGCGATTAATTACTTTACGAAACGCTATGTTCTTTAGCAGGAGGTGATCAGGTGTCATTTTGGCAAGCAATAAAAAGAGTTTTTGGACAGGGGGCGGTTGCGATAGGAGCGAAAAAAGAGCTACAAAGTATTTTAGATCATCCAAAGATTCAAATGAGTCGTGAAGAATATGATCGTATTCAAAACAGCTTGCTTTATTACCAAGGGTACATGCATTGTAATTCTGATCAGAGAGCAAAGGCGAATATCAATATGGCCCGCAAGGTTGCTTCTGAATATGCGAAGGTAATGTTCAATGAACAGGCAGAAATCACGATCGGAAAAGACGATAAATCAAAAAAATATGATGAAGCTAGCGCTTGGATAGAGTCTGTGTTTCAACATAATGACTTCAAGCGTAATCTCAGTAAGTATCTTGAACCAGCAATGGCTCTTGGTGGATTAGTTGTGCGACCTTATTTCAATGATCAATCAGGACAAGTGGAATTTTCATGGGCGCTCCCGGATGCCTTCTTTCCATTGGAAAGTAGTACAAATAAGATCAGTCAGTGTGCAATGGCATTTAAAACGATCAAAACCCAAGGGAACAAAACGTTCTATTATACCTTGTTAGAATTCCATGAGTGGATCGATGGTGAGTATTGGGTCTCTATGGAACTATACGAAAGTGAAAAATCTAATGTGTTGGGGATGCAAGTATCTTTAAACACATTAAAGCAGTACGAAGAGTTTGAGGCGGCTGTTCATGGTGAAGAAATTGAACGTCCAATCTTCTCTTATTTTAAGACAGCAGGTTTTAACAATATCAACCCATACTCACCACTTGGTGTTGGTGTGTACGATAACTGTAAACGAACACTTGATCGATTAAACAAAGCACTTGATGCGTTCGATCATGAAATTGACGTAGGAAAGAGAAGAGCGGCCTTTCCTGAATCTATGCTAAGTGGAATTCCTGACAAGGGAACAGGCGAAACGAAATTAACCTTTGATAAAGATGATGACTTCTATGTCATTGTTCCTGGTACGAACCCTGATGAATTTAAAATTACTGATTTAACTCATGATATTCGAACAGAACAATACATCGGAGCAATTAATCATCGCTTGCGACTTCTAGAAATGGAAGTGGGGCTGTCGACTGGTACGTTCGTTTTCGATGGTGCCGGGGTACGTACGACGAATAAGACGGCAACTGAGGTAATCAGCGAGAACTCGCAAACGTATCAATCAAGGAACCAACAAACAACCGAATTAGAGGAATTCATTCGGGATGTTGTACTAGCGTTGTGTGAGTTAGGGCGGGCCACAGAAGTTGATGGGAAACCACTATTTAGTGGTGAATCTCCAAATCGTGAAGAGATCGGTGTGAACTTTGATGATGGCATCTTCTTAGATAAAAAGTCAGAATCTGATTATTATCGTGAACTGAAAAATGATGGGCTGATTCCCGGATGGTTAACTTTAGCCAAAATAATGAAGTTGCCTGAAAGTAAGGCAAAAGATCTTTACCGACAAGCGCAATTAGATATAGTTGATGAGACTACTGGTAAAATACGAGATTCTGGATACGAAGACTTCGAGGAGTGATTGAATGGCCATTACACCCAACCAGCTAGATATTGAGGCTTCTTACATTCAAGATGCTTATATGGCGATGGAAGATGAGATCATGAGGATGCTTGTCCGCCAGTTAAACAAGCCAACGAGAACACCGCTCACAGAAGATAATGTGCTTCGATGGAAGCTTGAAAAGATGCAGCAATTAAATTTGTTGAATCAACAATCTTTGCAGCAAGTGGTCAATGAAACAAGTCATTATTCTTATGATCAGTTACGTAAAATCATCGTGGATATGGGATTTGAGGTCGTTTCAGATCTCGACAAGAATTTGGCTAAGCAAACCGGAAAAGAATCGCCACCACGAACGGAGATCGACAATGTGATGGAGTCATATTTCAATCAGCAATGGCGAGAGCTCGACAATCATGTCAATCAAACGCTGATCGACACTAATTATCCGAATAATCCACTGGCTAAGATGTATCAACAAGTTTTAAACGATACTGTAGCCAAAATCATTGGCGGCACTAAAACGCCACAACAGGCGCTTAGAGAGTCGATCTATGCGATGGTGGAAAAAGGGGTGATGACGACCTTTGTCGACAAGGCAGGGCGTGAATGGAGCCTTGAGCGGTACGTTCGGATGGTTTTAAAAGCAACCACTCACCGTGTTTATCAAGATCTGCGACTTAAGCGAGGCTTAGAGCATGGCATCGTCACTGCTTTAATGAGTAGCCATGTGGCTGCACGACCACACTGTGCCCATATTCAAGGTGGATGGGTATTGCTTGTCCGTAAAGAGGATGCGCCGGAAGAATTACGGCACATTCCATCGATCTATGATCATGGATACGGTGAGCCTGACGGAACCCAAGGTATTAATTGTCGACATCGATTGTACATCCAAATCTATGATCCGGATCTTGATATTCACATGAAGCAGTATGATCCAAAGCAAGCGATTGACAATGCAGACTTGGTTGCCAAGCAACGACGCATGGAAGTCGCTATTCGTCGTGCCAAGCGGCAGTTGAACGGAGCAACGACAATGGACAACAAAGAAGATGTTCTGCACTTCAAACAACTGGTCAGACGACGTCAAGCAGCACTGCGTACTTTTATCAATGAGCATGATCAATTGTTACGTCGGGATTATTCGAAAGAGCAAGTGTATTCATAGAAGGAGAAAGTATGGTGGAGGATTAAAGCAAATTGAGCTTATCTGAAATCTTACTAACATTTTATGAAATTGGTCTTGCTTTGAAGTTTGAGGATTTTGGTTTGTTTAGTCTAGCTTGCTAGGCTTTTATTTTGTCCTGAATATGACATTAAACTGTTCATCTACCGAGTGAGCGGTATAACTCACACTCTAAACTGGTACCAACCAGAATAAAAAGGAACGGAGAATGAATCATGGAATGGATCAAAGAAATTTTATCAAAACACGTCGGAGAGGATGGGAAGTTTGATCTAGACGGAGCGACAAAAGAAATAAAATCAGAATTTCCGAAAAATGCTGTGCCTAAAGCTGATTTTAACGATAAGTCTCAAAAGCTAAAAACTGCAAACGAAGATTTAACCGCCGCAAATGCGCTTGTTGAGCAGTTGAAAGCATCAAACAGTGGAAATGAAGATCTGCAAAAACAAATTGATGACTATAAAAATCAGTTAGAAACCGTAACCGCTGAAAGACTAGCAGATCGTAAGAACGCTGCGATCGAATTAGCTTTAACACAAGCTGGAGCTAAGAACATTACAGCTGTGAAAGCTTTGTTGAAGGCAGATGAATTGGAAATGACTGACGAAGGAGTCAAGGGATTAGATGATAAAGTAGCCTCACTGAAAAAAGATGAAGGCTATTTGTTTCAATCAAGCGATCCTGCACCACAGCCAAAGAAAAAGCAGTTTGTGGCTGCTGGTAATACAGGTGGTGGTGAGCCACCTAAAGAAAAAAGCTGGAAAGATAATCTAGCAGAGAATATTGCAAGAACAAAAAATAATTAGGAGAGTGGTTTAAATGCCAGTAATTTTAGACAGTAAGGATTTAGCGAAAATCGACAAGGAATTTGCAGCTGAGTCGCAAGTATGGGAAGTATTGACACAAGGCGCAAAAGATATTACAGAAGCTGATTTTGTGGGGACTCATGAAGTTCGTGTAAATGAAATGCAAGGATTTACTGCTGCCGATTATAAGCGAAATAAAGAAAATGAACGGAACAATATATCAGTTGAGAAGTCAACTTTAAAATTGGAAAAGGAACGTTGGATGGGCTACGACATGGATCGCTTAGATCAATCGGAAAATGCAGCCTATCAAGTAGGTGCTGTCATTGAAGAGCACACTCGATTGGTTACGATTCCTGAGAAAGATCAAACCGCTGTTGCTCGTTTGCTTGAAGCTGGATTTGATACTTCTGATAAGATTTACAAAGGAAAAACGGTCAAACAAACAATCACTAAATCTAATATTTTAGATAGCTTCGACGATGCTGAAGCGTACATGACTGACACAGAAGTCATTGGTCAGTTTGTGGCATTTATGTCTAGTGATGCCTACAAAGCATTGAAGAATGCAGATGGCGTTTCTAAAACTTTTACCACCAACACTGTTCAATTTAACGGTATCGATCGTCGTGTCGAGATGCTTGATGGCACGAACATCATCATCCAAAAGGTTGCTAAAAATCGGTTGCAGGTCGATGAAGACAAGCATATTAATTTCATTATGACGCCTATTACCGTTGCTAAGCCAATCGAGAAGTACAATACGATTGATTTGGTCCCTGCTGACCAGGATCGTGGCGGTTACCGTGACACCATCAAAGGGTTGGATTATTACGATTGCTTGGTACTTAAGAAAGCACGTCCAGCAATCTATATCTCTTATGATGACCCAAAAGCATGACCCCGGAAGAACCGGGGAAGTCTGGGGTAGAAGGTAAATCATTTGTCATCGATGACATGAAAGTTGATGAGCTTAGAGCTGAGTTAGATCGTCTTGGCTTTGAGTATCCATCTACTGCCAAGAAACCAGAATTAATTGAGCTGTTAAAAGAGAGTGAATAACCACTCTCTTTTTTCATGGAGGTGAAAAACCATGGAACGAATAAGACGTAAGCCGTTGAACGAAAGCTTTGACGATCAGGAGAGCATCGAGCCATGTGGCTACCTGTCTCTTAAAGAGTACAAGCGACTCGTGGATCGTGACACGGAACTGACCGAAAAAGATTTCCGGAAGCTTCTGAGAAAAGCCAGTGCATTGTTGGACATCCAAACGAGACGTTTTTATCAGCGGAATGATCTCGAGTCAGATATTCCGATGCGGCGCAATGCCTTTAAGTTGGCTATTGCCTATCAAATCGAGTACATGCATGAAGTAGATGCCACTACCACGTTTGGCATGCAAGAGCCTGACAGTTGGTCCATCGGACGGATGAGTGTTTCTAAAAGCAAAGGTGTTTCGTCATCGACAAACGAAGTATCCCTGCTTTCTGGGGACGCTATGCTGCAGTTATCTGGCACAGGGCTGTTATATCGTGGGGTGAGTCGATGAGAATGCGAATGCCACCTAAACGTTTTTTCCCTCATGCGATGATCTATCGCAAGAAAAACGGAATGGGTCCACGAGGTGAGCCGATTTTTGAGGATGATTTAGCCATTGAGCATGTCCGCTTTGACGACACAGTCAAATTTGAGCCAAGGGATATTGATGGGAAAGTACAAACGCCAAATGCATTGATTTCTATGGTGAAAAAATACACTGGACCATTACCGGAGTTTTCAGTTGCAGATCAAATTGAAATCTTTGGCGAACAATACACAATCACAAAAATCGTTCCGTTGCTTGCTGATTCTCCTGAACCATTCGCTTATGAATTGGAGGTGGTTTAATGGGAGCATCTGTAAGAATTGATTTAAGTCGAGCAAAAATAAAATTAAGTCATTCATCTATACAAAATGGACGGCACGAAATGGCAAATAAAGCTCATTTAGATATGAATGAAAGATTTGTTCCTATGAGGAGCCAACACTTGAGAGATATGTCTTTTGTTGAAAGTAATGGAGAAAAGATTACTTGGAATGCTCGATATGCTTTGGCTCATTATCACGGAGGGTTTACAAATAAGTTTGGAACACAGGTAATATTTTCTAATTATACTACACCGGGAACTGGCCCATATTGGGATAAAGAAGCAAAATCTATATTTATGTCTAGTTGGTTAGAAGCATTCAAGAGGGGAGCGAATTGGTAATGGATTTTATTGATCAGTTGCTAGAAGTATCGAACCAAGTACCAGTACCAGTCCGTATTCACTCTTTAGATAAAGACGAGTCGATGCGTCTAACCGCATTACCTGGAGGTAAAACGGTCGAAACTTTTATGGATGGATCAAAACAAAAAGAACTAAATTATGAATTTGTCTATAAAACAAAATGTGAAAATGCAGATCGGATAATGATTGAACTAGGTGAGTTACTAGAAGAACAAGAAGATATTCCATCTAGTAACAATAGTTATCAATTTGTTGGAATAACTATTGTAGATGAACCTTTTTTTACAGGTTATGACGACAAAAAATTTCTGTATTATCGATTAGCAATCAAAGCAACATTATATTTTGATAAATAGGAGGAATATTATGAAACGAAAAAAAATTGCGCTAATTGGATTTGAAATTCAAAAATTGAAAGATGGAAAAATTACTGAAGATGGTTGGGTTCGTTTAAAAAAAATCAAGAGTGTCTCTGATGCCTCACAAGAAGAAGTTGACGATGGAGACGGTTTCTTTGATGGGTCAGGAGAACCAGAGCAAACGATCACCTCTCATCGACTAGGCTATAGTTTTACGGGTGAATACTTTGAGGGTGATGAAGCATCCGAATTAATTGATGAAATGATTGGTTTATTTGGAGATGATCGGAAAATTGGTTTTCGAGTAACAGATGATCGAGATAATCCCAAAAAGAAAAGGGAAGGAATTGCAACTTTATCAAGTCCTCAAACGAAAACTGGAGGGGCTACTGAATTTGGTAATATTGAATTTACTGTTCTATATGATACTACACCTAAATGGGAACCTTATTCAAAGCAGACAGCCCAGAGCCAGAAGAACTGAAAGCTACTGGGCTAACTATTCCAGAATTAAAACAAACACTTGATAGTAAAAATATAGAATACCCGTCAAATGCTAAAAAAGACGAACTAACTAAAATATTGGGGGAGGCTTTATAGCCTTCTCTTTTTTATATGGAGGTAATTATGAAACAAACACTTGATATCGATATTGAACTCTCTGGCTTTCCAGTAGGATTTACAAATCCAATTACTGGTGAGCGTGTTGAAATCTGGTTTGATAGCTCATTGGAAAATTTAAAACGAATTATTGTAGAAGAAAACTATGAGGAATTCGAAATATACGAACAAAAACTTAAAGAAGATTCTATCCACGAAACTAATGTTGAAACAGTCATAGAACATGCTAAAGGGACTCTTGAATATCAATATGATTTTTTCTTTGGTAAAGGAACATTTAAAAAATTATATGAGTGTGTACCAGATTTTGATGCACTTGAACGTGCTTATGAACCAACTATCAAAGCTATTGGTAAAAAAGTCGAACAACAAGAAAAGAAAAGACAAAAGGATAGAGAGCTTGCTGCAAAAAAGTTAACCAAAGAGTTTCAGAAAAAGAAAAAGCAAAAAGTAGCAAATAAAAAGTAGGTGGTGACATGAGGTTAAATGACCCAGAAGTCACTTCCTTTTTTTATAAAGAACGTGAGTATTTGATTAATTTGTCATTTGATATTGTATTAGATGCTTTTGATGTGTTAAACGAGGCAATATTCACTGATTATGAGAAAGCTTGTCTATGTCTAGATTTATTAATTGGAGAAGGTTGGTATCAATCTGAGGATGCACTTAGTCTATGGATATTTATTTACGACCAATTTATTCATAAAGAAGTTCCACCGTTCATTAAATATAGTTTTTACGGAGAGCCACTTTCTGTGGAAGAGCACGAACAATTAATAGATATATCAGCGGATGCAGAGACTATTTACGCTTCTTTTATTCAAGCATATAACATCGATTTAATTGATAAACAGGGAATACTGACTTGGTCCAAATTTAGAGCTCTTTTACATAATCTGCCTTCAGACACCCCACTTAAACGAATTATGCAGATTCGAGCTTGGAAACCAGGAAATAATGATTCAGAAGAATATAAGCAAGATATGACAGATTTACAAAGATACTATGCCTTAAATACTGATAGAGAGGAGGAAGATAATGACTAAAGATGGCAAAATAAGTATTCTGATTGATGTCGACGCCAAGCAGGTTCCTAATGTAATAAGTTCAATTGAAAAAAACTTTGGACAGTTAGGAAAAAATGCTGATGATATTACAAAAAAAATTGGTAATAATATGGGTGCCAATACTGAGACAGGAGCGAAAGTTGCTAATCAAGCAGTGGATTCAGTTGAACAGTCGATGACTGATTTGGGAAGATCGACTGATACGGCTACTGTCAAAGCTGGGAAATCATTAAGCGAAAACTTCGAAGTGGGATCTAAGGCTGCTAATAACGCAACAGATAGCGTGGCTAAAGGAGTGACGGATCTAACCGCCACGACGAGCACTGAACTAGCTAAGTCAGGACGTATCATGGGTGAATCCTTTGATTCTGGTGCCAAAAATGCCAATCAGGCCAATGACAGTGTCGTTAAATCAGTCACAAGCTTGGTTTCTTCTGTGGAATCTTCTGCACCTAAAATTGGTAAAGAGCTTGGTGGCTCCTTTCAATCTGGTGCCAAGGAGGCGACTAGCGCTTTAGATGGTATCGGGAAATCAAGCAGTAACATGTTAGCCAGTATTGAAGCGACGTCACCTAAGGCAGGTAGAAGCATCGGTAATTCGTTTGAAGCAGGTTCCAAGCAAGCAGCTAGCGCTCTTGGATCTATAGAAAAGTCCTCTGCGCAGATGGTTCCTCCTGTTGAATTATCAGCAACTAAGGCAGGAAAGAGCATTGCGACTAGTTTAGAAGCTGGTTCCAAAGACGGAGCAAAGACTGTCAGTGATGCGGTTGATGCGATGAAAAAGGATCTTACGTCATTGGGTGATGAAGCAGAAAAGTCTGGTGCTAAAATGAGTACCTCCTTTTCTCAACCAGAGCCAAAAGCCAATTTGTTAACAGGCTCTGTGGGCAAACTAAGTGCAGCGATGTTGATCACAAAAGGAGCAACTACAGCACTATCGATGGCTAAAGGTTCATTAGATGGTGCATTTGGTCGTATTGATACTTTGAATAACTTTGAAAATACGATGACTCGATTAACTGGCAGTTCAGAAGAAGCGGCTGCAGGGATGGAAGGCGTTCGAGATGTCGTTGTTGGTACAAACTACATGCTGGATAGTGCGGCTCAGACCGTTCAACGTTTAGTGATGCAAAACGGCTCACTGGAACAATCGACAAAAAGTTATCAAATCTGGGGTGACGCTGTGGCTATGTATGGTGACGGTGCAGCGGAGACAATGGATAACGTAATGGATGCCATGATCCAAATGAGAGCCACCAGTACCGTAAATATGGCTCAAATGGATCGAATGGTCCGTCGTGGTGTTGATCCTTGGAAAATCTATGAAGATGCAACTGGCATGAGTATGCAGAGTATTCGTGATGCGTTGCGTGATGGTGAAATTAGTGCCAATCAGTTTTTTGATACGGTTGAACAGGCGATGCGTGATGGTGGGAATGAATTCACATCGGTTTCTGGGATGGCTCAACAAGCTGGGGATACTTGGGCAGGGTCGTTTGCCAATATGGCTACTGCAACAAGCCGAGGAACAGCAAATATTATCGCATCTATGGACGAGGCATTCTCAGAAACACGTTTTGGCTCGATGAAAGAAAACATCCAAGGATTTGGTAAAACATTTGAAGGTGCGCTAAATGGGATTGCTGGTGTAATCCCTCCTGTTGTTTCGGCTGTTGATACGATGACCGGTGGGGTTATTACTGTGAAGGACGCAGCTGTGACAGCTTCACCCGTGATTATCGGATTAGGAACTGCATTTGGTGGACTACTTATTGTACAGAAAGCAGCAGTTGCTACAGCATCTTATGTTCAGATGTTGAAATACCTGACCGGTGCAACTTCTGGTGCGACGATGGCTAAAAAAGTTGATGCAGTTGCTACAAAACTAGGAATCAGTCTCAACTTACAGAACGCCACCACCACTAAAGCGGTTGTTGCAGCAAACATTTCCAATGCAGCTTCACTAAAAGGTGCAGCAGCCGCCCAAAAAACCTATGCGATTGCTGCTGGTGCTTCTGCAGCAGCGAAGAAGGCACTGGCAGCAGCTAGCATTCTATTGAATCCAGTAGTCGCGGGTACAGCAGCTGTTTTAGGAGCAGCTGGTGTAGCTGCAGCCATAATGGGAAAAAATTTTTTAGATACACGTAAAAAGACCAAAGAATTAGCTAGTGAATTAGATGGATTAAAAGACGATCTAGATAATGTCGGAAAGTCAACCCAGTCCAGTGCAAAAGAATTTGAGTCACAAGCTAAAGTGATCGAGTCGAATACAGAAAGAAACAAGGATCTAGCAGCTGAATTACAAAGGCTTTCAGCAATTGAAGATAAATCGGCTGCGGATAAAAAATTGATGGCTGATACAGTTGATGAACTGAATAATTCAGTGACTGGTCTAAATCTCTCTTACGACGAAGAAACAGGCTTGCTTAATGCAACCACAGAAGAAATAAACAAACGGATTGAAGCTTCTAAAGGAATGGAAGAAGTCAATCGGCTAACCGAACGACAAAAGACGTTGAATCAAGAAGCTGCAGACATTGAATCCTCATTAACTGAAGTAGCCAAAGAACGTATGAGATTGGAGCAAGAAGCCTCAGAATCTGGCGTGGATGGAAAGAAAAAAGTCAAAGAATCACTGGAAGGACTGTCCCAGAAGGAAGATGAACTTCAAGGTTTACTTGTTGAAAATCAATCCGAACGAAATCAATTGTACACGGAGGAGCAAGAGAAAAGACGAGCAGTCGCAGAGACCGTCTCAGAAGCTAATTCTCAGATGATTACTTCATGGAATGTTCTATCTGATGCACAACAAGCTGCCTTGGAATCAATGAATAGCATGTACAAAAAGCTGGTAGAAGAATCAGGGAATGCTTTTAAGCAGATTGAACAACAAGAAGCAATCAGCTTAGATCAAATGAAGGAAAATCTACAAAAAAATGCTGAAGCTATGAGAACGTGGTCGACCAATGTTGCCATTTTGGCGAAGGCCGGTGTAGATGATGGCATTATTATGCAACTTGAAAAACTAGGCCCGGCGGGTGCGCTTCAAACACAGCAAATGGTGGATGAGATGGGGCTGAATCTTGGTTCATTAGCGGAGTTAGGTGGAGAACATACAAAAAGCCTGCTGGAACAAATGGGTCTTCATATGGAGGACCTACCAAAAATGTCAGCTGAACAATCGGCGTGGTTTGTTGAAAATTTAGATCTTGAATTAGGTAAATTACCAGAAACAGCACAACAGCACATTAGTGATTTAAATGGGACTGCGGATGCAACGATGAAGCAAGCGATGGCGAGTATGGGGAATATCGTTGGTGAAGAAACGGAAACTGTTGCTGAAAAATTTGGATTAATTCCAGAAAAAAGTGAGGCATCTTTACGGAGAGGAACAGAGGGGCGAGACTTTGCACAGTGGGGACGTCAACCTGTCGAAGAAATTGGGGATGGGATGGTAGAGGCAACCGCCAAAGTAGAGGAAGCAGCAAAGGAAGTTGCTCAAACGCCAGAGAGAGTTATGGGCCCTCAACTAGAACAAACAGACTACGCCTCAATGGGTGCAGCACCACCAACAAAATTGGGCAAGGAATTTTAGATAATATTACTTCAGTAGAAGAAGCTTCTAAAGAAGTAGCACAAACTCCAGAAACAATGTTTCAGGAAACCATACAAGCAAATCGTTATATTCCGACTGGTCAAGAAACAGGTAAAGGATTAAGTGAAGGAATTAATCAATCTAATGCCGATGTTGAGTTAGCAGCCAAAGCTATAGGAATGATACCAGAAAATACTATTCAAGCTGAGATGACTACAGAAAAAACTAAGGAAAGTGGAACAGAGGTAGGTCGAGGTGTAGCACAAGGGATTGATAGCAGTCAAGAAGCTGTGCAACAAAGTGCTAAAGCTGTCGCAGACACTCCAAATAATGAACTATCTAGCCATATGAACCAAGGTAACTATGCTGAGTACGGACAAGCAGTGGGAGAAGGTCTTGCAACGGGAATCGCAGCCACTAGTCCAGTGGTTGTTGCGGAAGTAAATAAGTTGGTTGACCAAATGGTAAAACAAACTGACATTGGTATCAAAAATATGACAGTAAGTTTTAATCAAGTTGTTCCTAATGTAGCTAACGCGTTGAGTGCGCTTCCTATGGTAGCTTCCAATAGTATGAATTCTATGAATATGAGTTTCCAAAGTGGATCGCAAGTACAATTAGCTACTGTGAAAGCTTTGAATAGCAACTTGATACGGACCTTTACTAATACGCCAAGTGAATTTCAATCGATCGGTCGAGATATTATGAGTCGATTGAATTCTGGAATGATGGCAGAGTCGAGCAGGGTTGTCGCAACTTCCAGAAATATATCAAATAGGATTGTACAATCCTTCAATCAGTTGCCAAATCAGATGCAAATGGCAGGTCGCAACGCAATTAGTTCATTAAATAGTGGAATGAATTCATCTGCAAGTCAGCCTGTTTCAACTGCATCAAGAACTAGCTCGGCGGTTGTATCTGCTTTTTCAGGATTACCTAACCAGCTAAATGGAGTGGGTCGAGATGCTATGGCTGGATTGAATGCTGGATTAAATGCCGGTACAGCATCTGTATTGGCAACCGCAAATAGAATTGCCAATCAGGTTGCTAATACAATGAAACAAGCATTAGATATTAACAGTCCATCTAGAGTGATGGCATCAGAAGTTGGTCGATGGATACCAGAAGGTGTAGCTGTGGGAATTGATAAGTATGCAGATGTAGCATATCAATCGATAGATAATTTATCAAAAGGAATACTGAGGATCACTACCCCAGAAATAGCTTTAGGCGCTTCAAGTATGGGTATGGAAGCTAGAGGTACACAAATTATTAATCAATCATACAGTACGCAATCCCCATACACCTCCAAAATTGCACAAGCTTTAACAGATTTGGCAAATAAAGAACAGATAGTAATGATTGAAGACACTAATGGACTGACAAAAATAATCGGTAAGACGATGGCGAGAGGAGGATTTTAGTGCAACATCTATCAATTGAAAACAGTCATGGTGATACCTGGCTCATAGATAATACGCACTCTTTAAGGGCTTCTAATGTAAATGGTTTAGGAATAGGTTTTGAAACTGATTATTTGAGCGAAAATGGGCATTCTAGAATTGAAAAGCACGTATTGAAACAACATCAGTTTGAAGCTTATTTTCATTTTGGACGTCGTAAAAATGAAAATGCCTATCAAGTATATTATTCTTTTGTAGAATTTTTATCCTTTAGTCCACTTTATTTAATTTATACTACTGACGCAGGCCAAAAAAGAGCACTGATTACAGTTTCTATGTTATCGAAATCTTCTATACAACAAGGCGGATTTTTAAAAGAATCAATTATAATTGACCGATTATCGCCTTGGTATACAGTGAAGTATGCAAAAATTCATCAAAAAAATATAAATGTTAATGCCCATGGAAAAGTCTATAATTATGTCCGGCCGTATGTCTATACTCAAAATGCACATGAGAAAAAAGGGAACTATCGAATTAATAATCGTTCCCTCTATTTATCTGCTGAAAAAAATCATCTGACTCCGCTAAGAATAAAAATAACTGGTTATTGTGTAAACCCTCGTTGGGAAATATTCCAAGGTTCAAAATTAATTAGCTCAGATGGTTATTTTCTAACTTTACAAGAAGAACAGCAGTTGGTTGTTTCTAGTTTATTTCAAGAAAGGACTGCTATATTAATAGATCAGAATGGATTACAGTCTTCGGTCTATCAACAACAAGATATAACTAAAAACGGGTTTGTTCATGCGCCTGTCGGAGAATCAATAATAGTATTTCATATCGGTACTGCAGAAGTAGAAATAACGATTTATGAGGAGGCTGATCTGTTTTAATGATTATATCTGTTCATTTATTTCGTTGGGATCTAACTCCCTATCCTAGAGAATATATATGTGGAGAGTTCGACTTTGGTATTGATGAAGTTAATCGTGAACTGACCAGTGAGTTCACCTTAACAGAAGATATAAAAATTGAAAAAGGTGATTGGCTAAGAGCAAAGTATATACCTAGTGGAAAATACGCTTATTTTGGGATAGTCGACTCTCAAGATAATAAAACAATCCGTTGTCGTGGGTTGATGGGCCTTGGAGATAGTTATTTCCCTACTTATAGAACAAGTGGGAATAGCTTTGAATCTCATGCTAAATCAATCATCACTAACTACCTTTTAAATGACCGTACAAAGAATTTAAATGGAACATTAAGTATTGATGTTGAAAGTGATACAGCTCATAGTTATCAAGCAATTGAATTAAATTCTCGAAGGATTAATAGCTATTTGATTAATGGATTTAGGAAATACAACGTAAAGTGGTATGTTAAAGCAATCTCAGGAGGCAGAATACAGACTGGTATAAAAAGAATAGAAAAAAGTATTCAAATAATGGATAATTCTTCAGAATTTAGTGACTGGGATTATTGGGTAAAAAAGCCAGGAGTTGGTAATGAGAATGCATTGTTAATTGTTGATAAAGCAACTAACAGTATGGACCATCCAATTATCTTAGCTACCTACTATTTAGAAAATGATAATAATGTCACTAACAATCCAAACAGCAATAAAATTATTAGACCTACTGTTAATACGGTATATATATATGATCAGGATTTAGAAGATAAACCCACATATTTAGAAGTTGCAAATAGTGAACTAAAAGGAAATGCTTATTCACATGAAATCAATTGTAAAGTTATGTTTCAAGCAAAAAATATTGATGTTGAAGAAATTGAAACTGGATTATTAGCGAATGTAAGAATAAAAAATACAATTTATCAATCAGTTCTAACTGCTTGGCGAGTAAATAGTACTGAGAACAAGATGCAATTAACATTTGGTAATATTCGAAGTCGATTAAGTGAATATTTTGATGAATAAAAGAAAGGTAGTGGAGTAATGGAGCCTATTGAACTTAAATTAGGCGGTAACGGACGAAAGCTCTCAAAGTCCATTATTGGTCGAGTTGGGGATAATCGATTTATAAATTATCCCTTTAAATTATTAGATCCAGACGGATCAACAATAAATCTCAATGGATGTACAATAGTTTTTTATGGAACAAATGCAAATGGCACATTCACAACTGGCGTGCCCACAATTTTAGATCCTACTGAAGGTGAAATCAGCTATAAATTTAGTCGTGAAAATTTTAGTGTCCAAGGTGAGTTCAAGGAAGCGTTCTTTCGTGTGACGAGAGAAAACGGAGAATGTTATGCAACACAGAGCTTTCGAATAAAAGTTGAAAATGATGCCGATATCAGTCAAGGTCAAGCAACGCTTTATGTGTCTTTGCTAGATGAAAAACTAAAGGATTTTGATAATCGTTTCCGATTATTTATTGAAGAAAAGGAACAAGAGTATAAGGGTATTGAGAACGTAGTTAAAGAGTTAAACGAACAAGTTTTAAATTTAAATGAAAAAGTCAACGAGACAAGCAAACAAATCAACGAGCTAGGTAATCTAAAACGGATGTACTCAAACAGTATTGATTTCGGTAATTACGACTACTCAGGGAATGCCAATTTGCTACCAAAGATTACAGCTGCTCATTTTACATCGGGAAATGGAGCTACGGTTGAAGATGGACCAGATGGCGAGATCATTTTCACGTTAGATGGATCTGCACAACTAACTAAATTTAATACAAGCATGCGTTTACCCGCTCTTAAAAACGGAAAGAGATACACAATTAGCGCTGAGATTATGTTACATGAAGGTTTAGAGGGAGATGCCTCTAATATTCGATTAACTAATACCTACGTACCAGGTGGAAATATTATGTTATCTACAGTTAGACCTCTCCCGACAGCTACTAATATCTGGCACACGATTAGTGGTACGCAAATAGCCACTTATGCGACTACACTGCCTCAACAGTGGTATGTAGTCTTACAAGATGTTACAGCATCAAGTCGAATTAAGGGTAAAATCTCTCTTCGAAACATAAAGATAGAAGAAGGATCGGTTGCTACGCCTTATCAACCCAATCTACTTGTTGAACCGTATCACATTTCCAAGGTTCCATTGAACGAAAATCTAGCAAATAAAGAACAAGCTTTCCCGATAAGTAGTCGACAATATTTAGTATATTCTGCTGAAATGATTGAACCATTTATTGCTAATCAAACGTATACATTAACTTTGAAAGGAACCAAGCTAGGTACACAATCATTTAGGGTATACACGACTGGTCCGAATAGTACCTCTAATATTGGGGACATGGAAATAGTAGAAGGTTTAGCAGATACTTGGCGACTGACATTCACTCCTTCAGAAGTAAATTTGAATGGGAGTGTTTCTCCTAGCACATTACAAATTTACCAATTCCCTCAAGCAACAATGGGGCAAGTAACGATTGAATCATTAAAAATAGAAAAAGGTGATATAGCCACTCCGAATATTTTGGAATATAAATATTTTGGCGAAGGTTTGAAAGATAGTAGTAACCCAAATGATTATAGCTGGGATATCACCGAAGAGTACTTGGATTCTAAAATCTTACAAACAGTTAGTCTAAATGAGCCACAGCAGGTCCCAGGATTTAAAAACTTTTTAAGCGGTTTACAGTCTAATGGTGTAAATATAGGTGTTGAGTACGCGAAAGCAGTAGCGACTGATAAATATAAAAATCATGGTGCGGTGTATTTAGGTGGCTGTGTGTGGCTTGCGTGGGAGACATTAGAATTTTCGAATTCAATTGGTTGGGCAAGAGGAAGTACAATTCGCGTTGGAAATGATGGTCATCCGGGCTTCACTTATCCTGATGTTCCGAATATTTTTGGCGGATACATTTGGATTGGTGGCTCCTGTTTACCAGACTACACAGACGGCGGATTTGGTTCTTATCATATTACTGTATCAAACAATTTTGATGATGCTCGTAAACCGATTGTCCGTTTTATTGATTCGCCAACAACATTAGTGAAGAGACTAGCAGTTCGAGGTCATGCATTAGTTTTTGCACCTGCACCCACAAACAATAGTAAGGTTGAGGAGGTATGAAATGAAAAAAATTTGGCAGTATGGACGTACTGGTGGAAAAGAGCTAGAAGTCTCAGATGATTTCCCAATTCAGGTCCCTTTTACTGATGTTCCACCGATAGAGGAAATTGAAATAGCCAACCAGTTTTTTGTTCCAACAGAAAATCGCTGGCAAGAGTTAGAGAATAGTGTGCTTAGTGAGCAGGTTGATAATCTTCAAGTACTTTATAAACATTTAGAAAAAAATGTAAAAAGACAAGAAGAGCAACTAACAGAAACTCAGTTAGCTTTAACAGAAGTATATGAATTGATTCTAGGAGGAGGATAACTTGATAAAAATATATATTGAATTAATTAACAAGGGGTTAAAAAAAATTGAAGATGTACCTAAAAAAATCCAGAAAGAAGTCAAAGCGATCTTATCTCAACAGGCTGAGATGTAGGATTGTCTTTTTTATTTTAAAAAAGGAGTATAAGACAATGGTCATTGTATATGCAACGTTAATCATAAAAGAAAAGAAAAAAATTGAAGATGTTCCAAAGATCATACGTGAACAAGTAAAAGAAGTTTTGGTTGAGATGGGATTACCTGAACTGACATTTAAAGAGGTGGACTGATGGCTGGAAATGTAGATGGATATCAATTTGACAATATAAAAATCAGTGCTGAAAATGATGCGAAAATGTACCATGCTTTAGCAAGAAAAAGAAGTTATGTGATTTCTGGTTATGAACAAGGATTAGAATTATCTTCCAGTGGTTTGGATGTAAGAGTTGCCAGTGGTAGTGCGATTATACAAGGTAGAATGGTATATGTGAAAGAAGCACAAAGTATTACTCTTCCAGCAAATTCAAGTGGGTATGTTTGTTTAACGATTGATTTAAATGAATCGGTAATTCCAACTGATGATTTTCCAGCAGATAGTGAGAATTACTCTTGGACAAATAATCAGGTTCGTTTAGAGGCAGTTAACCATTTAATTAATGGAAATACTTTAGCAGGGGATAGGGTAGTTACATTCCCGTTGTGTAGTTATACAACTTCAGGAACTACTGCCATTATTACAAAGAACACAACAAATTATAATGATTCGCTCATTGAAAGTCTTCCCCTTTGGACAGGAATATTGACTATGAATACGAGTCACATCATAAGACTTTCTAAAAAATTCGAGGATCTTAATTCAGGACTATTACTGATCTGGGCACCTTACGCTAACGGTTCAGCATGGAATTATGATTTTACGACACAATTTTTACCTAAACGAGCAGGTTTACATGTGAGTCAAGTATTAAATTCTAGTAGTAACTGGATCAATAAGAGAATTCAAGTGGATTATTCTTCTAATTCAATTTGGGGACATGGTGGGAATGTGAGTTCTGAAGGATTAAAGGCTGTTTTACGGGAAATTCGAGAAGTTTGATATAAAGGAGGTTACTTATGGAGGGAATTACAATCGGGGAGTGGATCGCGATTCTTACACTCGGTGGATCATTAATGGTGGGTGTGGCGAAATTTTATGCGATGTTCACGAAACTTGATCACACGTTAGGAAAGTTAGAAAAGACGATCATCCGCGTAGAAAAAAGTCAGATTGACTATGGCAATCGGCTTTCAATTATTGAAGAACAAATCAGATCTATTTTTAAGCAAATTGGAAAGGGGAGAAAATAACATGACAGAAATCTTAGCTGCTTCAAGTATTATTACACCACTAGTCGTTGGTGTCACAGGGTTAATTAAAACACAAATGAAGGAGTACAAACTCTTACCCGTGATCAATGTGATTGCGGGTATTTTGTTAGGGGTGCTTTATGCAATGACCCTAGCACCACAAGATTTAGCAATCTACGCATGGGCTGGGGCTGTATCAGGATTAGCCGCTGGCGGATTATTTGATTTAGGAAACAGCATGGTTAAACCAGACGTTGATCCACCGGATTATGGTGATGGCCAAGAAGGTACAGAAAACTTAATTTATAAAGAACAGGATCAGTCGAAAGGCTGATCTTTTTCTATTAAATATTTAGGAGGTAAATACGATGAGAAACAAAGAAAAATTTTTAGAAGACTACAACAAAGTAGTCAAACCGGAGTTTCAAAATGACGAGAACACGATCGAGGATGCCGCACACACTCTTAACAATATCGAAGGAACGACCGTGACCGTGGCAGCTGAATTTACAGAAACTGGCAAAATGGAAGCATTTGATTTTGAGCAGAAGCAACGACCCAAAACAGATGATCCGGATCAACAGATGCTGGACTGGTATTACGTAGGAAGAGGTGAAGTAAAATGACGATCAGATCAAACGGTGCCGGACACGGAGGAAGAAAAAATGGCTCCAACTGGATGGATCCAGGTGCAGTAGGAAACGGGCGACGTGAAGCAGATGTTGTACGAACAATCACCCAAAAGATGCAAGCAATTGCAAGTGTGCGCGATTCTACAGATAACGTTGGCGCAACTGTTAACCAAAACTTGCAGAACCAAGTCACGGTTATGAATGTGGCGGGATCAGGCGTAGCAATCACGAGTCACTTGAATGCCTTTAATGGTCAGGCAACTGGTGTTGAGGTTTTTTATTGGGCTGGTAACGAACAGATGCGTATTTTAGCGGCAGCTGTATCAAAAGTGATTGCGGATACGTTGGGAATTCCGAATCGTGGAGCAAAGCCTACCACAACGTTCTTCGTACACCGTAACACTAATCCGGGCGTCAATGTATTATTGATCGAATGGTGCTTTATCGATAATGCAAATGACATGCGACGATTAGATCAGAATATGGATCAGGCAATCCGTGCGGTGATGAATGTGCTTGGCTACAACACAAGCGGAAGTGGTAGTATTCAAGCGACGCCACAGACACATGATCAAATTATTTTAGCAAGCCCACCAAAAACCGTTGGTAATTATGTAGGTAAGCTAGAAGTGTTTAATGAGCTATCTCTTGGTATTTTTCGAATTGGTGCTTGGTTAGTGCCAATCAACGGTGCAGCTCATTTAAATCAAGGATATGTCTTCTGGATGGATGCAGACAATCCGAATGTCGAAATTGGTCGTTGTCGGTCAGCGGGCATTATCAGAGATGATGTGAATGCAGCATATGGATTATCTAGTGGTCTACGATTTGGTTTGGATGGCACAATGGATATTCGTAAATTTGCAGGGAAAAGAGTTTTTCCGATGTTACGACGAACGAATGATCCTAACGGAAATACGATCAATGGACAAACAGTCGACATTCGTTTTCCAGAGTACGTTTTGACGATTCATAAGCGATAAAAATTGCTCCTCAACAAGGGGGAGCTGTACATAGGATTTTATATAACAGTTTTGTTACAAATTCAATGGTATGTAAATCATAAAATATCGTTTTAATATCATAAACGTTTTATATTGAACTTACGTTCCCTATATGTTATAGTTATTTAATAATCCTCAATGATTATATCTGCTATGAAGCCCGAAAGCTGTTGTTTTTAGGGCTTTCTTTTGGTTTAATTAGTTTAGCAGATATAAATGAGGAGGAATTATTTTGATTAAATATTTAAAAATTTTTGAAATTGATCCAGATTTAGAAGTAATAGAAACAGAGAGTGCTTTGTTAAAAGATTTTAAAAACGGGGTACATAATTTTTTTAGAGGACATATTATTAATTCTGTCGAACACATTAATTCAAAGGTAGCAAGGTTTCGCAACTCAAAAAGTGATATTTATAGATATTGCGGTAGTTGTTTTTTCGAAGAACAATTTGAAGAAAACTCTCGTAATATTGCCAATATTTTAAAATCTAATATGCATTTTTCGGTTAAGAATAAGTTTATACTTGTAATATTAAATTACGAGTTCAAAAAAAAAGAACTAGGATTTCTAGATGCAGAACCTGATGAAGTCGAAGAAATATTAGCAATTATGAAAATGGAAACAAATGATGGTATTGAAGTAAACAATAACGATTTTGTTATACATCAAAACATGTTGCCTGATTTAGGAAATCACTTACAAAAATGTGCATTTATTTATAAATCATTTTTAGAAAATTATGAAGTGAACAATTTGGATAGTAATTTTCATTTGAAAATACTGGACAAACAAGATAAAACAATTTCTAATTACTTTATTAATTTGATGAATAGTGTATTAGTAGCAGATGATGAAGTTATGTCAAGATTAGCTCAACGATTTGTAAAGCATACAGCAAGAAGATATACTGATGGGCAAGAAGATTATGAAAAAGTAGAAAAAAGAATTGGAGTTATAATGTCGCAAAGGAAAAGTACGTCTGTACAGAATATTTTCACAGAAATTTTCCCATTATTAAATACTGAAAAGCTAGAAAATGAAGGTCATGACATTAATTCTCTATCTGAAGAAACTTTTAAACTAATGAGACAAAACAATCCGAGCGCCTATTCTAATTTTATTTCACAACCAGTAGATGGCAAGAAATATATTCTTTCCAGCGAGAACAGAAGTATCTATTTAAGTATAGAGCAAGGTTTAATTGATGATCATGTAGTGAAAGTAGATACGTCTAAAACCCGTGATATAGTAATTACTATTCCCAAGAAACAGGTTAAAAGTAAGTAAAATTTTTAATAAGTGAGGTGAATTTGATGGGGGGAAAATGCATAGATCAAAATATTTTTTCAGTATCTCAATTTTTGAATGAGGGTAGTAAAAATGAAAGTATTAGTGTGACAAGAAATTCAGATAGTAGTTTAATAATAAATGAGATTTTAGAAGGTGATATAACTGTAAAAAAACTTCTAGAGTCGAGGGAATTATTAAATAAGAATTTTCCCATAAAACCATCAATGAGCTTGTTTATAGAAAAAATGTCTTCTGATTCAAAAATTATTAGTGAAGATCAGTTGGGTAAGGAATTATTGCGAGTACAGAATGAAAATAATGAATTTGATAACATAAGAATAAAAATGAAATATACAGAAACACATAAATTACCTTTTAATAATTCATTGAAAATAAAATGTGTTTTCAAATCAAATTTTGAAGAATTAATGGAACAACTGGTTCAAAATATAAAGTTAAGTGATTGTAAAAATTTAACAACAAAAATAATAATTGAATTAAGTGAAAACACAAGTTTAAAATCTTCATTATTCAATTTTAATAACACTGAGAATGAGAAATTTCTTGATGATGAGGTAAAAAATTTTATCAAAGCTCAAATGGATATGGATTATACAATTGCTAATATTCCTAATTTAATTGAAGTAAATCTGGATAATGAAAATAACGAAAAATTTGAAGTGCTTCAAAAGTTGTGTCACTTGAAATTGCTTAGTAATTTTTTTGATGAGAAAACCGGAGAGGCATTTATTTTTTTTAAACCAAACTATAATAAAATCCTTTATGAAAATATAAATATTTCAGACACAAGAATATACACGTCAATTTCAAAGTTAATTTACTTTATATATAAAGAAAAGAGCAGATATATTGATAAATTGAGAATAGCAAAGTCATTATTATATAGCTCTTTAGATGATGATAATTATATTTTAGACGATAAGCTGTTTTGGGATAGACTATACGATGAAATTATAAATGAGTATGATTTATTTATTGATGATAAAGTTACAAAATTCTTAACTGAAAAAAAAGAGATTATAAAAGAACAATTTCAATTATCAAAAGAAATAAGTAACCAAATATCTGAGTCAAAGAAAACCTTAATGAATAACTTAATTTCAATCATTGGGATATTTTTAAGTAAATTTTTTATTGATGCTATTAATAAAAGTGATTCTTCATATAGTATATTAGCGTACAAAATTGCTTTTGTATTTTCCGTGTATCTTTTTTTTATGTATTTAGTAAGCGGAGAATTTAAAACGTACACAAAATTTGAAAATAGGATTAAAATTATGAACAAGTATTATCCAAAACTATATTTAACTAACGATAATGTTATTGATGAGCTAGAATCAAAAATTTCTAGTCCTGAAATTTTACAGTTAAAAAAGATTAATATTTTAACTGGATCTATATATTGTCTTAGCATTTTATTTTTCGCATATAAATTAGGTTTTTTTGAGTACTTATTAATACAAATTTTTACGCCAGATAAATAAAATACTATATATTTTAAACCTCAGCCAATCAATTTTTGCTGAGGTCTTTTTTACGTTCTTTAATTAATTGTAGCAACTCGTTTATATTCCGAATCAAAACCTAACCATTGATAATATAGCGAGTTTTTCTCTGATAAAAAAAGCACATGACTTGAACAATAAATAAAATCATAGTAACCTTAATTTATCCTCAGTACTAAGAATTCGTTTTTTAATACCCGCCCACTCTCCGGAGTGGGTCTTTTTTTATGGGAAAATCTGAAAAAACATAAAAACAAAACGCTTGCAATAATTTTAGGTCAGCCTTAAAATATCCGTAGGCGCCATCATAAAAAAGAGTATCAATAACTAAAAACTTTTGGGGAAGTGTATAGCGTGCATATCGATACTCTCTTTAATAATTATATCATACGTATTTTAGACAGCAAAATGATTATATCAGTTGAATAATAGATAAAAAGATAGTAATCTTATTGTATCACCCTAACAACATTGCTTTTTTCACATCCCGCTCATTGGAGCGGGGTACATAAAGAACATATTATTTGAACATAGCCTGAAATGGTAGTAAGCTTTACTTAGCTTCACTAATGCGGATTGAATCCTTTAGTGGCCCGCTCTTTACGAGCGGGTATTTTTTTGTTTAAAATAAGATTCGATCAAAGTTTAAGAATTCTCAGATTAAGACAAGGTACTTGCAATAATCACTGGTTACCCATAAGGTGTGAATAGGAATCATTCTAAAAAAAGAGTACCAATGGACAAAGTTTTAAAAACTTGGGGAAGTTTTCAGCGTGCGCATTGGTACTCTTTTTATGATTCTATCACATGTGTTTTAAACAGCAAGGAAAGCGTATTACTTGAATGCGGGGTCAAACTCTAGTAATGTGAAGCTGACCAAATAATTCCCATATTAACGTACGTGCCACTCTTCGGAGTGGTATACATAAAAAAACATATTATTTGAACCTAAATTAAAATGATAGTAAAGTTTAATTATCCACATTCAGAAGATTCTTTATCCTAAGACTGCCCGCTCTTATATGAGCGGGTGTTATTTTGTCTAAGTGAATCTGATTTGATTAAAATAATCTAAAATGAATAAGCAACAACTTATACTAAATCGATATCTCTAGGATTGATAAATAATCATTTTTTATTACATCTACATGAAATCCCGTTTGCTTCTCAATAGTATTGGTATGTAATAAGATTGAAGAATGTGCAATTGTTTGTAAAGTTAAATTAAGGAATAATCTGTTACATTGACAATAACAAAAATTGTTCGATACAATTTGGCTATAACTATTTCATTATTTATATTTACGATTATATATATTTAAGTCATAGTGACAAGAAGATTGTTACCATAATAAATAAACTATCTACCAGATAATAGTTCTGACGACCCTTTTGACAATAATTTGTACCCTTAGCTCAGTTAGGCAGAGCATATGGCGAGTTATTAACCGTCCGGTCGTAGGTTCGAGTCCTACAGGGTACATAGTAAAAAACTCAGTCAACCATTCTTGGCTGAGTTTTTTTATCAATTGTAGCAATTCGTCCAGATCCTCAATCTTTATTTATCGCATTATATAGAACGAGCAGATCTGTTATAAATTCCAAAGCACATGACTTGAACAATAAATAAAAACAATACTTCCGAATAGTCATTGTCAATGTGTGAAGAGTGTTAAATATAAGGAAGAGCAGGCATTATCCAAGTACCCATGATTGCAACGCCTAGTACTAATAGCGAAAATAGGATACAACATATCATGAATATGCTCCAATTCGATTGATCAACATCAAGTTTTTTCTGATGAATTATCCAACCGGTTATATAACATCGTGAAACTTAAAAAGTATAGAATAAAAATCCAGAAAATAAAAATCACCTCAAATAATAATATAACAATATTTTACAACTTATGGTTAAATTATCTCAAATTTCATATAAAATTCTTAAATCTATAATATTATTTGAATGTATAAGAGGAGGTGCGTGCTATTGAGTATTCTAAAATCGGCAGTGAAATATAAAGTTGCAAAAAAAGCTACAAATAAAGTAATGGGCGACGGTTTGTTATCAAGCGTTGTTGCTGCAAAAGCAGTGAAGAAAAGTAATCAGCGTAGTAAGCAAAGAACAAAAAAATAAAAATACTAGAAGTCCTGTCCTTAGTTAGAAAGGGAATTTTTGTTTTTTTAATCGATTGTAGTAACTCGCTCAAATCTTCAATCGGCACCTAACCATTATAAGAGAACAAGCGATAAAAAAAGCATATGACTTGAACAATAAATAAAATCATAGTAATTTAAAAGTGTCCTTGAAACCATTGATTAGGATATTATCATTTGCCCACTTTTCTGAGTGGGTCTGTTTTATGTTTCATAATCTAGCAAAACGCTTGCATTATCATTAGGTTAACCTTAAACTAACTGTAGGCGTAATTATGAAAAGAGAGTATCGATAGCTAAAACTTTTGGGGAAGTCTATAGCGTGCATATCGATACTCTCTTTACTAATTATAACATACGTAATTTAGACAACAAAGGAATTGTACAATCCTAACCATACTGTTTTTTTTAATTGCCTACTCTGCGGAGTAGGTCTTTTTTCTATAATGATATAGTTAGTTTTACAGAATATATAATGTCAATTTGACTATACGTATATTTTGAATTAGCTTTCTCACTCACATTTGTCAATGGAAATTGACCATTCATTTAAAGAAAAAATAGTAGACAAATGATTGGAAGTGAAAAAACTAGATTTAATAGGAGTAAAAATATTGAATCTGATTTCAAGTTATTTTGTTTAATATTTATTAAGAGCATAACAACTGGAAGCGTGATTGTAAGAACAATTAGAACCAAATATATTTGATTGGCTGTAAAAAATAAAAGATTAGCAGCATATACTGATAAGATATGATAAAAGTTATAGACATGTATTGGCATCGACGGTTCCAATATTCCTACATTAAAAACTAGAAAATCAGCTAGATTGAAAAAAGAAAACAGAGTACCTAATCCACCGATAAAAAATAAGATGATCGGTGTAGACGAAGTATTTAATCGATTAGCGTTCAATACAATAACCTCCTAATTTTCTTTATAAAAGTTTAGAGCTAATGAATCATTTCGGATAGCAAAAAAACTAAATTTAGCGAAACTATTTAAAACAAAAAAATTTCATAAAAAGTTCATATTTTGTAAAGAGATGAATTTGTTTACTTCTGCAAAGTGCTAAATAGAAATATTCTTAATTATTTAAACATATCTATGGATGTTTAAAAAGTAATGTGACAGTAATGTAAGCGTTTCTTATTAATGGTTTAAGCAAATAGGCATCGTTTAATTTATTCTTTTTTATACACTCTAAGTGTACCAAAAAAAATAATAGGAGTGGTCAATATGAAGAAATTTTTATTAGCATGTTTAGGAATTTTAGCGACAGTTAGTTTTGCAGCGTGTGGTCCTAAAGTGTCAGAAAAGCCAAAGAGCCATTCGCCAAAGCAATCACAACAGATCCCAAGAAAAAAACAAAGTAGTGACACAAATGGTACTAAGAAAAAAGAAAAATCTAATAACAAGAGAAATGAACAGGAGAATAAACAGTCAAGTGATAGTAAAGAAAAGAAGAGCCAAAAAGTAAAACCAAAAAATGAAAGCAATTCTCAAAATAGAAAAAAACCAAATATTACGAACAAAGAATCAAATCATAATAATCTAGCAAATGTAAGCTAGATTAGCCTGCGATGATCTAGTAACCCAGCATTGCCAAAAAAAAGAACATCGATAACTGAGTATTTTTGTTATCGATGTTCTTTTAGCGAGATTAATGACTTGAACTTGCTGTTATTGTTACATAATTAGAAATTAAGTAAAGACAATCCTTTTTTGTAATATTGAGCCATTTCTTCTTCTGGAACCATATTACCACCCGTTCCCCAAATTATGTGTGTGCCAGACTTTATCCAAGTTTTTTTCAATGCGAATGCTCGATTTATATTCACAAATGATGCAATCCCAGCGGCGGATGAAGGTTCCACATAGATGTTTTCACTATCCGCAAGCAATGTTAGATATTGATATAATCTTTCATCTTGAACAGTAGAAGTAGCATATAAAATCGGTTCTATGATCTTGCCGACTAAATGTGAGGGGCGCCCGACGGCTAATCCATCAGCAGCTGTCTTACCATCGATTGCAATATCTTGCACTGAAATTTTGTCGTGTAATCCTGTGTACAGGCCAAGTAACATTGACGGAGCGTGAGTAGGTTCTACAAAAAATATTTTTACAGCATCACCAAAAATGCAGGACAATCCAAAGGCAATTCCACCTGGACTACCACCTACACCACAAGGAAGATGGACATATAGAGGATGATCTTCAGATACTTCAATATTTTTTTCTTTTAATTGAGTTTGTAGTCTCAGTGCAGCTACAGAGTATCCTAGAAATAAATCTTTTGAAGCTTCATCATCGATGAAATAACTGTGGAATTTGTTTACTGTTTCTGCTCGCCCTAAAGCTACAGCTTTGCTAAAATCACCTTCGTACTCTTTGACAACAACGCCTATTTCTCTCAACAAACGCTTTTTCCAGCTTTTTGCTTCATTAGACATGTGGACAGTCGTCTGAAACCCTAACTTTGCTCCCATGATTCCGACACTAAGACCTAAATTCCCTGTAGAACCCACAGCGATTGAATAATTAGAAAAAATATTTTTGAATTCATCATTTGCTAGAATAGCATAATTACTATCAATTGTTAGTTTTCCAGAATCCAGCGCAACTTTTTCAGCAAACGTCAAAACTTCATAGATTCCACCTCTGGCTTTAATTGAACCAGATACAGGGAGATTATTGTCACATTTAAAATATAGTTTACTGTTTGTTTCGAAATGTTCTTTTTCTTTTATTTTATCCAACATGTTAGGAATCTCAACTAATTCTGACTCGATGATACCACCAGTAGCTTTAGTCTCAGGAAAAACTTTAGCAATGTATGGAGCAAACCTTTGTAGCCGTTTAGAAGCGTCTATCACATCATTTAGGGTAAAACATGAAGTTTTTCTTTCTCCAAAATTTGGATTTATCCAGCACACTTCTTGATATGATTGCAATGCTCTTAATAAACGATCTGTTTTATTAGTCATTTTGGAACCCTCTTTCTATTTCTTAATTTGTGCTAACAATGGAAGAATTACTGATTCATCCCCCATGCAACGAAGAAATAAAAGAGTGTAGGGAGAGAAAAAAGTAAATTTATTCCTAAAATCCAAATGGAAATCAATTTATTATTATTAGTGAAGATATTGAAAAATAATCCAATAATTGAAAAAATGATAAATAACGAGAGAGATGATAAATAAAGATTGTCGGAAGAAATGTGAAGGATAGATGAAGTAGCAGAAGCAAATTTTTCAAAAGATCCAAACAGAGGGATGTTCGGATCTGCAACACCCATATGAAAGATATAGATACAAGTGATGTGCAATACCGATATAGCTGTGCCAAGAGCACCGATTACTAATAAAGAGATTGCTTTTAAAGGATTAGCAGATTTGAGTATTGGCATATAAATACCTCCTAATTTTGATACATTTAATTATCTATAAAAAATTTTTTTCTAACCATTTTTTTGTCCGATTTATTCATTACATTTTCGTAAGGAATTAAAAGATAAAGAGGTCTGTATGATTGGAAAGCTTCATTTGAGAGTCACTAGAATTGTTATAGCTTAAGACAATTTACTTATCTCGAAGGTCTTAGTTTTCAATGAGATAGCTACTTTTCAGAGTGATTGTCTTTTAAAAAATAGATACAACCACTGAAAACCAAAACAGTTGAATAATAATTAAAATGATAGTAATCTTATTGTATCACCTAACAACATTGCTTTTTCACAACCCGCTCTTTTCGAGCGGGTGTTTTTTGTGGACTAAAACAGCCACCAATGTTTCTTGACTACGGCAAAGGCATGTAGTCATAGTGACTTAAAATGAAATCAATAACATTATTTTTGCCACAAATTTGCCACAAAAAAATATAAAAGTAAGTAAATAAAGGGGAACGTATTTTCTGTTTTGGCATAAAAACTACTGTTAAATAGGGACTTTTATTAAATTGAAATCAATTGACATTACCTATATATATTTAGTTATGAGATGGAAGGGTCTGTGGGGTAATTGAATTGATTAAGCTAGGAGTGCCTATTTGAAGGCGTTTCTGGCTTTTTTCTGTTTCCTATAAATCTAATACCTCAAAATAGTTATAATAAATATTACTTCTTTTCAGGATTATCTAATAACTGAAACTGATGGTATTAGTACACAAGCATAACCTACTATGTTAATGAGCTATCTCAAACGACAAGCAAGTTATATTGATGTCATAGAAATTATTCTGTCTGCTCAGAAGAAAGTAGGAGAAGAGATAACAGTAAATTTAAAATAGCTACTAGAGAAGAAGTGTACTATTACCGCAGGGCTCAAGCTAATCATATATTTGAAAGATTTATAAAAGGAATTATTCTCCTTTCGTTATTTTAAAATATTAATGGTATCTTTTAAATGAACTACAAGGTTTACTTTGGTATTTTTTTTTTGCAAAAGGATAATAAATTGTTTATATATAAAACGAAATAAAAAATTTCATATGAAAAATCTTAAAAATACCACATAGTTATGGCGTTGTTGTAAACAAAAAAGATTAAGTAGTGTCTATGAATATGGATGAGTATAGTATAGAATTATTCGTATTTACTTTTAATTATATATAGATAATTGAATAAAAAAAAAAGTATATGATATTATTATTTTTGAAAACGAATACATTTTTAAGTAAAATAAAATGAATGGGTGGTATAATGAACTTAACTGATAACTATAAAGAAAAAAAGATAAGTTTGGCTCGTATATATAAAATCAATAAGTCAAGTGATGAGGTAACTAATATTGAAAATGTTCCAGATAGCTTGAATACATATGCAAAAAATTTAATTGTTGAAAACTTTTCACGTGATAACAGAAGAGAATTTATATTTACTAGAGAAAATGTCGAATGTAAAACTTTAATAAAGAAATTAAGATACGCTATAATTGAAGGTAGTTTAGAAGAAGTATTTGAAGACGTTTGTGATGAATTATCAGAAAAGTTAATAGAATCTCAGAAAAAATATTCTGAAAGATATGCTATGGTAAATTTGAAAGAAGGTAACGTAATTTTTTATTTAGAAAATGAATCTTTTTTAATTTCAAAAGTTGATCATATGGGTTATTTAAATGGTTTAACATATAATCATGAGGTAGGGTTGCCTGATGAGAAACCTAGTCAGAAAATTGCACATTTTCAATTTGTTGAAAATGGCATAAGTATTATTTTATCTGATTCAAATCCTGTAATTGCAAAATTTTGGTCGGAGGAGTTCCTAGACTTAAAACCTTTAAATACTAGTGGAAAAAATACACTTAAAGCTTTTAATGCAATAGATAGCTTTATTTCAAGGAATGTTACTAAAATTTCTAAAACAGATGGACTTGACCTTAGAAACAATTTGATTGGTTACTTTAGGACTAGTGAAAACTTTTCAGCAACTCAAGCAAAAGAATACATATTTGGAACTTTTATTGCTCAAAGTGAGGAAATAGATATTGATAATATAAAAGAAAAATATGATAAATTCTTTATTACAAAAGAAAAATTAACATTCGATACACAATTTGATATTAATTCGTCTGTTATAAAATCAAGAATTGTTAAAACGATAGCTCTCAGAAACAACATAGACTTAAAATTGAGTGGTCATGTGAATAATTTTAAGAACGATATTGAAGCTATAATGGACAGCCAAGGAAGGTTTAAGCTTATAGTAAATGATATTACTAGTGACGCATACGAAAATTTTAAGAGGTAAAAAAATGAAAAATTTCTGTGATCTGTTCTTAAATAAATCTCGGTCTATTACTGAAGATTTTTCAAAATTTGAATCGGTTGTAGAATTTGATGAATTTTGCTATGAGGATACGCTTTTGATTAAGAATATTTTAGGCAATGTAGTCTCAAAAAGAGATAATTTTACTATCAAAGCTCATGAATTTGATAATGAAAATTATGAAGTTGATTTGTTAGAGATTGTAGAGAAGGATGATTTTGATACCTTCTTTTTTTCTGATTGCATGAAGAATATAATCATTGAACTTTCTATAACTAAATGTGTGAAAAATGATTGTTTATCAATATATAATTTTAAAGTGTTTGACTCTTTTTGTTCAAGTCTTTCAGAGTACCAACTACTGAATATTTTAAATGAATATATTTTTTCGAAGAATTGTCGTCATTTTGAAACTATCACTGACATAAATGAGCAGTTTTTTTCAGGAACTTTATATAGTATTGGTCATAAGAAAAAAAATATTGATAATAATATAATAAGAGATGATGTTATTTCTCAGTTTAGAGAGATTGGTCAAAAAATTGGATATGAAAATTTAAGTTTCATTCCAGAAGATTTTCACAATTTTGAAAAAAATAAAAATAGTAGATTGAACCAAATTTTTAAAATTTTTGAAAAGTTTTTTTCTATTATATTTATATCGAACAAGGTAATTAGGATTGATGATAAAAACTTTAAAATTGAAATTATATCAGAGAAAAAAGTAAAAGAAACATTAAATTTTCATCAGTTGATGAATATAAGGTTTTCGGAAGCATATAAAATTTATACATGGGTCTACTCAGCTAAAACTATAGATAAGATCGATATAGTTAAATATTTTTTATATCTTGAAAGTGATGAGGAAATTATACTTGATAAAGATATGTTCGAAACTATAAAATTTTCTTATAGTCAGTATCTTAGAGAAAATCTATCAAAATTTATTGATGTTCAAAATAAAGCAATTATTGCTATTGAAGATAATCTAAAAAAATTTAGAGATATTAGAATGAGTATAGGATCAATATTGAAAACAAATTCATTTACAGTTTTAGCTTTTTTTATCTCCAATTATATTATTAAAGAAATTTCTAATTCTCAAAGCAAACAATTATCGATAGATGTGATAAAGAAATCCGGTTATTTTATTTGTGTAATTTTCTTATTGTATTTGATATTGGTTATGCTTCAAACTTTTTTTGAAGCAAAAAGAGTAAAAAAAGACTATAATGATTTAAAAATAATACTAAAGAAAAATATAGTTAGCAGATATGTGGATGAATATCTTCCTGATAAATTTATTAGAGGTGAATTAGTATATTTAAAGAATTATTCATTGGTAGTATGCTTGATTTGGGGTATTGAAATTGGATTGATGTTTCTCTATATTTTTTTTAATAAGTAATAAAAAGGCTCTTCAAGAAGTAGTGTTTGAGGGTTCAAATTGAAAAAATTTCATCAATAATCAATCGAAGTAAAAATAAGTGACTCATTGTTTATATGGACTGATGAGTTCAATTAAGTGAAATCCGGAAGAAGAAGGGAGTTTTCTTCTCCGGTTTTTCTTCGTTATCTTACATGAATCAATATATTGATCAAAAGAATCGTATTCGCATGTTCAAAAATATCTAAGAAAGTTCAAAAAAAAATATGAGGAGGCAACTCAAGTGAGTAGAGTTAATGAGGTAGAGAATAGAATTAAAGAACTTGAAGGAGGAAAATTTCAGAAATTGTGCAACAGTTACTTGTATCAAAAATATGGGCTTGAAAACATTTCTCCATTAGGATCACAAGAGGGAACTGACAAAACAACTATAGGAGTACCAGACACATTCATTGAGCATGATGATGGTACTTATACTTTAATAATGTATGGGACTCACAAAGATGTAAAAAAGAAAATTAGAGAAGATATTTTAGATTGTTTAAACGAATCGAAAACAGGTATCTCAAAAAGCAAGATAAAAAAAATTATTTGCTGCCATACTTCAACCAATATAAATATTCGCGAAATCGAAAATATAAAAGAACAAACTCAAGGCGTCTCTATCAAACTTATCGGATTAGGAACTCTATCGCAAGATATTTCCAGTCCTAAATTTCAAGGAATTGCTAAAGAGTATTTAAATATTGGTTTTGGTACAGAACAAATTTTTGATATAAACGGTTTTGTAAAAGCATATGACAAAAATGTGACAGTGTCTCCTTTAGACATCGATTTTAAATTTCGCGAGGATAAGGTTTCTGAAATAAAAGAAGCTGTTAGCAAAAATACAGCCGTGTTGATTAGTGGTGCCTCAGGAGTTGGTAAAACGCGAATTTCAATAGAAATTTGTAAGTACTTTGAGTCAGAAGGTTACCAAGTTCTTTGTGTAAAAAACAATGGACAACCACTCTATGATGATTTTAAAATTTCTGTTTCAACACTAGGCAAATATTTGTTGTTTATTGATGATATGAATCAAATCTCAGACATTGTTTCTGTTGTAGATTGGATATTGTTAAATGATAGAGACGATGTTGAAATAAAAATTTTAGCCACGGTACGAGATTATGCTAAGGGAAGAATAGTGGACTTATTAAGTAAGTTTAATTTATTTAGTGTAATTAAAGTTCCTATTTTTAAAAACGAAGACATCAAGAAAATCCTAGATGAATGTTTAGGGATTAAAAACGAATACTTTCAAGATAGAATTGCAAAAATTGCAAAAGGAAATATTCGCCTAGCTATACTTGCTGGGAAGTTTGCAATTGAAGATGTAGAGAAGATAAAAAATTCGTCAGAAATATTTAAGCATTATTACGGTAAAATAATTGATGAAGGTAAATTGTCTCATGAAACAATTAAAATACTCTTCATAGTTTCTTTGTTAAACACTGTTAAAATTAAAGATGATGATTTTGCAAAGATATTATTAGCCGAATTTAATATTACATGGGAATCTTTTAAAACTATCAGTCATGAGCTTCATCAAAATGAGTTAGTGGATTTGTATTTAGATGAAATCGTCAAAATTGGGGATCAGAGTTTTGGAAACTATATTCTTGAATATGTTTTAGTTGAGCAGAAATTTATTAGTATAGAAAGGCTTTTAGAGCTAGGATTTAGTATTAAAAAAGGTAGAATCATCTATGCAATAAATACTATTTTAGAACTATTTCACTCAAAGGAAATTGAAAAGTATATTTCTGATCAAATTAATAATCAATGGAATAAAGCAAAAATGGAAGAACAAGACGCTTATCTAGAAACTTTCTATCTTGTAAATCTTGATAAGTCTTTGGATATTCTAAATAGAAGAATCTCAGATATGGAACCTACAACTTTTGAAATCACGGATGATTTTTTCAAAGAAAAACAAAAAAACCAAAATATAACAAGTCTAGAACTGAATATTTTGAGCGGATTTAAAAATACAAAATATTTTGAGGAAGCAATTGAACTTATTGTAGTCTTGTTTAAAAAACGGCCAGATCTTTTTATGGATATATATTTTGTATTTACAAAAAAATTCTCCTATGATAAAAATTCTTTTAAGTTAAGATATGAAAGAGAAAACGTCCTTATCAATACTCTTTGTAAGTTAAGAACAAATACTAATTTTAATTATGATTTTTTATTGTTAAAAGTCATCGGAGAGTTACTTAAAACTTCTATTTCGACAAGTGAGCAAGGAGAAGACGCAAATTCAGTAACATTTATAAATTTCACTGTTAGTTTAAATGATGGATGTAAGATATTAAGAAGAAATCTCTGGGAAATTCTTTCAGTGCTATCTGAAGATGAAACTCTCATAGTAAGAGTTCAAGAGATACTTAGGGAATCATCACGTTGGACTGGGGAAATGAAACGTGTCATCCCAGTTTTTGAATTTGATCTGTCCTGTATAAAGGATTTATTTGCTGATAAATGGATAACTCCAGATTTTGATCAATGTCTTGTGTTATCCAAAATTACTGATTTTGCAAAAAGCATGGATATTAAAATTGACAGTGATTTTAGAAAATATGAGGAAAATGAAGACTATCAATATTACAAAATAATTAAGCCAAAAGAGGATCGTAGATACTCTGAAGACTTCGAAAAGCAAAACGAAGGTGAAATAAAAGAATTGACATCTACATTTTTAATAGATGACTATAGACGGCTGTTCTTGATAGCAAAACATGTGGAAAATGATACAGGATTTCTAAATTACCATCTTGGACTAAATCTAGTAACTGTTCTTAAATGCAGTTCTGAGCAAATGTGCGAAGATATGCTTAAATGTTATTTTCAATGTGATGCACCTTATTCAATAAGATGTACAGTAGTTATGTTTGACTTTTTAAATAGATTTGGATTCGAGAAAACATACACCGTTATTAACGAAATAAATTATCAATATAGAAATGTTTGGATTAGTTCGCTATTTGAAGTAGTTCCAGAAGATAGAGTGAAAGAAGAACAAGTCAATCTATTATTTAATTTTATTGAATCTCAGCGAGGCGAAGTATTTCCGTCTATTCCACGACTTAACACTATTTTAAAATATACAAAATTTGACGAAGAGTTACTTGTTAAGTTTTGTAAGATAATTCATGGACTATCTAAAAACCGAAGTAGTGTAGCATATGATTTCTTAATTGAGTATCATCAATCAGTAGATAAACTTATTGAAATCTTTTCGAATAATCTTGATGTTCTTGAAGAGTTATATATGGATGCAAAAGAAGAAAACTTAGATTATGACGGTAAGATGTTAATAGAAATTGTGAAGGTAGATTCAATATTCTGGGACAGATATACTCAAGATATTGCTAATAATGACTTGTTTAGCCAGCACGAGAAAAAAGAAATTTTCCAAGAAATATGGAAGTTAGAAAATTATCAAACACTTATTGATGTCGCTTTTTATAATATTTTACAAAATTCTAGAAAGTATATTGGATGGGAAAGTTATGAATTGATTTTTCCTGTAGATAGAAAAAATCTTGAAGTAAATGAACGAATAAAAAAATGGATTTTAAACTATATTCGTGAGAATAGTTCCGACCATGAATTGATTCGCAAATTATTCTTTCATTTCGTGAGTAATCAAAATGAAACCGATAGGCTTGACTATATATCAGAATTTTTAAAGCAAAATAGAACTATTAAAGACTTTGAAACACTGTCTTTAGTTCCGAGTTTTTATGAATGGAGCGGAAGCGAGGTTCCACTTATAGACAAAAATATTTCCTTCATATCACTACTTTTGAAAAGTTCATTCTTGAAAGGTTTAGATTTTATCAGTCATAGAAGTTCTCTGAAAAATTATATAATTAAACTTGAAAAAGAAAAAAAGCGTATACAGATGAAAGAGTATCAAGATGACTATATTAGCTAGTATTAAATAATGTGGTTGAAAGAAACGCTTGTTGTATTTATAGTCTCTTTGTCAATAAGGACTGATGAGTTCAATCAAATAAAGAGTGTGGGACAATCATCAGAAAATATTCTGATGACTGTCCCACTTTTTTTCTTTTTTTTAAATTTAAGGAACGAAAATTTTTTTAACTCATGATAAAGTTGAGAAAGAATGATATCGTTGAGGTCAGCTAAATATATGAAATAATGATCATTAAAAAAAATGTTAAAAGGTTTATTCTTTTTATCAAAAAACTAATGCAGAACCTTGTGTATGAGAGTTTAAGCAACTCGTCAAGGAGCGTTTGGGAATAAGTCGTTGTTGATGTCGTAATGGGATACTGTTGCGTATCAAGTGAGTATTCTTGGTAACAAGAAGAAAGCCAGTGTAAAAGCATTGGAACGCAAAGAACGTGTGCAAAGTGTGACCAAATGTAAGGTAGCGAACTTGTCGGGACGACAATAGAAAGCTAAGTTGATAAGACTTAGCCTCTCCGTGAAGAGATTTGCTAAGGGATTGGCATTTCACACTGATGGAAACATCCAAAGAAGTCCTTCGCCGTGAAATGATTAGAAATAATCTATAAGACAAGAAACGCGTGAGAGTAGCAGAAGGCGGTATATGTTGATACTATTAATAATCAAAATATACCGAATGCCCCTGTGGAATTTGTAGGCTGTCATGCCTGACCACATCTCGTAAAGCTGCAATATGCCAGCGGTCGCTCCGACTGGTACGGTATTGTAGAATGTGTGACTGAACAACATTGCAATCGCATGGCGTAGAGAGAGATACTCCGCATAGTTTTTTGGTAAAGGGCGTAAGCCTTTTTCTTTTGCATTTTTTTACATAAGAGCTATCCCAACATTTTGGCTTTTTGTCGATAAGGATGGATGAGTACAATCAATTGAAAACCGGAAGAAGAAGAAAAATTCTATTCCGGATTTTTTTATCTTGTATTTAAAAGAACAAATACAAGGAATTAAACGATTATGATATCAAAACTATATTTTATGATGTTATTAATATATTGTTTGGTACTTCTGATAAACTTTGATAAAGAAATTGTTTTGTATAAGGATGAATAGTGATAAATGTAAAATTTAATGTATCTTATATTTTTAAGTATAGAATCTAGTGCTTATTTTCATTTTAGATTTACACATAAATAGATTGGTATAATCAAATTTTTCGCAATTATCACGATATTACAGAGAAAGTGAATTTTATTATCTATCGTTCTTTTTATTCGATAATATATAAATTAAAATTGAGGCGGTATAGAATGTTTTCAATATACATGAACGGGCAAGACAAAACGAATCAAATAACAGACTGGAGATTATGGAATAAAGGGAATAAATTGATGGTAACTGTGGATTTTCCATCAGGGAAGTCTTTTACAAAACCTTTAGATACATGTAAAATCACCCCTATAAAGGAAATCCAATCAGGACTTTTATCTAGAGAAAAAGATGTTTACCAAACAATAGATCACGCTACTACATATGGTGGGAAATATGTGGTTGTAAACTATCCGAATGATCAAAAAAAATATATTATGAAGTTGGATAATGTAAGTATTATTGAGCGTTCTGATTTAAAAAATGAAAATATATTTTCTTATTTTACTGATATTGTAAAAGAGCGTGTTCGCCTTGCAAGTTCAGACGACCTGCTTATGTATGAAAATATCGAGAGACAATTGAATAAAATTACACCCTATAAAGGAACAGCTTTGCATGCTTATTGTTATGGTAAGAACGAGGTTAGGGAATCTTTGGAGAAATATATTTTCCCGTTTGGAATCAATGAGAGCCAGTTGGAAGCCATTGAAAATGCATTTTCTTCTCAAATTAGTGTGATTGAAGGTCCTCCCGGTACAGGAAAAACGCAAACAATTTTGAATATCATTGCGAATATTTTAATAAATAAAAAATCAGTTGCAATTGTTTCAAATAATAATACAGCTGTTGAAAATGTTTATGAAAAGTTAGCGAAAAAAGATCTGGATTATCTGATTGCAAAATTAGGAAGATCCACAAACAAAGTAGAGTTCTTTGAAGAAATGACAGATGTACCATCTTTTGATTTGAATTCAGAAAGTGTTTCTGTGAAGGAAATTGCGACTATATTAGCAAAAGTAAAAAAAAGTCTAGTTGTACAAAATAAAGTAGCACAGTTGACTGCAGAAATCAGCGAGCTACTTATTGAAAAAAAATACCTTGAAGAATGGCATGAAGAAAATGTACATGTCGATTTAGTTGATGTTCAGAAATACAAATTAAGTCCAGAAAAGAGTTCTGATTTACTTGCTTATATGAATTACCTTTCTCAAAAAAAATTCTCTTTTAAAGAAAGATTTCGTTTATTGCTAGAATTTAGGATCTTTAGAACGAAATTTATCGAAACTTCCTCTGAACGAGTAAATTTTACATACTCCTTACAGTTCTACTATTATGAAAAAATGCTACATGAAAAAGAACAACAATTACAAAAATATAAGAATGAATTGAAAAAAGATCATTTTAAGCAATTATTAGACGATTTAACGAATAAATCAATGCAGTACCTCAAACAACAATTGTCAAAATCAATTCCAATGAGTTCAAATTTTACTATGGATAATTATAGAAAAAATTTCAGTAAATTTATTAAACGATTTCCTATTATTGGAAGTAGTAGCCATTCAATTATCAACTCGATAGCAGAGGGAGCTATATTGGACTATATCATTATTGACGAGGCCTCACAGCAAGATATAGTTCCGGGAATTTTAAGTTTAGGCTGTGCAAAAAATATTATCGTTGTGGGAGATCGCAAGCAACTTCCGCATATTCCTGCAAAAACGGAGATTGTTTGCCCAGCACAATATTATGATTGTAGTAAATATAGTTTACTAGATTCATTTATTCAATTGTTTAAGAAAGAAGTTCCTATAACCTTATTGAAAGAACATTATCGTTGTCATCCTAAGGTTATCCAGTTCTGTAATCAACAATTTTATAATAATCAATTAATTCCCATGACGGTAGATAAGGGAGAAGCTTCGATTTCGCTGATTATTACTTCAAAAGGAAATCACACACGTAATTTTGCTAATTTGCGAGAAATTGAATCTTTAGTGGAGATTGGTTGGTCTGATGAAAAAGATATAGGATTTATTACTCCCTATAACGACCAAGTTGATTTAGCTGGAAAATATTTACCAACTGAGTTTGCCAGAGCAACTATCCATAAATTTCAGGGTAGAGAATGTAAAGAAGTTATTTTTTCAACAGTACTAGACAAGAAAATAAAGAATCAGAAATTTATAGAATTTGTCGAGGATCCCCACTTGGTGAATGTGGCTGTTTCAAGGGCAATAAATAAGTTTACTTTAGTTACTGGAAATGAGGTGTTTACAAGCAATAATAGTAGCTTGGCAGCTTTAATTAGATATATGAAGTACTATGCCTCTGATGAATATTTCTATGAAAGTCCAGTAATTTCAGCATTTGATTTATTGTATAACGAATACGATCGTTCTCTAGAGAAATTAAATAACCGATTGAATTTAAAAGATTCAAATTTTAAGTCTGAGCAAATAATGGCTGCTATATTAAGGGATTTACTTAAAGAAAGTGAATTTACTTCTTTGATACCTCATAGACAGATTAATTTGAGTCAACTTGTTTCGATTAAAAACAACACCTTTACTGAAAGAGAAATAGAATTTATGAATCAAAAAGCGAGTTGTGATTTTGTACTTTACTATAAGGTTGGTAAATATCCGATAGGTGTGATTGAAGTTGATGGTGGGAAGCATGATAATCAAGTTCAGCGAGAACGTGATACACTTAAAAATAATATTTTAGAAAAAGCTGGTATTTCTTTGCTTAGATTGAAGACAACCGAGGGAAATATTGAGAGAAAAACAAGAATATTTTTAAATGAATGTATGGTCAATAGTAGCGTTCAGAATAATGAATAAATTTATTCTAAGAGGAGATAGCTAAGAAAAGATGTTTCCTCTTTATTTTAACAAAATTTTTAAATCGATTTTCAGAAATGATTAAAAAAGTATAACTCTTAAATTTTTAGAGTAAGAATAATAAAGATAATAAGAGGAAATTATTACAACATAGGATTATGAAGATTAAAGCAAAGCTATTTTGTTTTGTAGAATTGCTTTTATAGTAACGATTATGAGGCTAAACATACATTTTATGATGGTTTTACTATACAAGATTATTTCTCTGATAATCTATCATATAGAATGGTTATTATGCAAAGTTTCGAAACGAGGAAATAAACTTTTTAGAATGAACTTATGTAAATTTGAATTTAAGTAGTTTCCAATTAGTTTGGAAATAAATGGCTTGCTACTTATTTATAGAATAAATGAGAAAGATGGGGATGTATATGCCAGATTCTATTAATTTACCAAACTTTTATCATGACAGTGAAATTTTAAATAATGTTGATTTACCTGAAGAAGACCAATCTTTACAAATCCAAAGAACTTTAAAAGAAACAGAAAAAATCCAAAAATCTGTTTCTTCTTTGGAAGATAGTGAAGAAAAAAGAAAAAGGATAAAACCATCTACTTTTCAAAAAGAACAGTGAGAAATGCTGAAGCGAAAAGAGTACTTTGAAGGTAGTACTCTCTTTTTTTTTACTATTACAGTTGAGTATCAGCTTGTCATAAAAAAAGAGCAAAATCCTGACGAAAGTTCTTATAAATGAGGACTTGCTGCAGTTGTTTTATGAAATAAATCAAATAATAGATGGATGAAACAACCAATGATGTAATAGAAAAAATCGGCTGTTACTCATTCCTTTTTGTTATGCACCAACAAAGAAAGCGTTGACATTTCCGCAAAACACCTTTATCATTAATTATATATCATCAATAAAAAGAAGAACCCATTTAATACGCGGCAGTATTAAATGCGAGTATGTTACTGCAATGCAGGCAGAACTCAAAAAAGATTTTAAGGCACAAGCCCTTAAATCTTTTTTGAGTTCTTTTTTTTAGGAAAGGAGAATAGGGCAAGTGAAAATAATACAGATAATCAACAACAATGTGGCATTGATCAAAAAGGGCGGACATGAGGTCTTTATTGTTTCCAAGGGAATTGGCTTTCGTAAGAAAAAAGGCCAACAGGTTTCAGAAGACGAGATCGAAAAAATGTATATTTTGGATTCTTATGAAATGTTGGAGCATTTTAGTTATTTACTTTCAAAATCTGATTCCAATGACATTCTTTTGATTAGTCGGATTATTGAAAATGCAGAGGGGAAACTTGGCATCAAAGTGAGTGATTATTTAACACTAACATTACTGGATCATTTAGAGTTTCTTTTAGAACGAGCTGAAAAGAACCAGTTTATTGCAAGTCCATTGATTTGGGATATTCGCAGATTTTATCCTCGTCATTTTGATCTCGCACTGGAGAGTCTCCAGATGATCGAGAAAGAAAAAAATCTAAGTATTCCTAATGATGAAGCGGCTTCTATCGCTTTGCATTTCATCAACTTTTGGGACAATAAGAAATCTGACCGGTTACTGGAGATGCAGACATTGAGTGATATTGTCTCTATTATTGAAAAACACTATACATTTAAAATCGATGAATCGTCGACGAACTTTATGCGGTTCTCAACACATTTACAATACTTTATCCAGCGGATCATCAAAAGTGAATTGGCACAGTCAGAAGGAAATATCTCTTTATTGTATCAACAAATCAGCCAGTTATATCCAGAAGCGTTCAAAGCAGTCCAAAAAGTCAAAATCTATATCAAGCACCAGTTTAAAGCAGATATTTCCATGAATGAAGAAACGTATTTGATGATGCACATCAATCGACTAACAGAAAGGATTGGAAAAACAGATGAAATATGAAAAATTAAATAAAGCAATAATTGAATTGGTTGGCGGAAAAGAAAATATTGTAGCTGCTGCCCATTGTGTCACACGTTTACGCTTGACGTTAAATAATCGCGACTTAGCAAAAACAGAAGAAATCAAAGAACTAGACGGCGTGATTGACGTTGTATCCAATGATGTAGCGTATCAAGTAATTATCGGTACTCATGTCACGGAAGTCTACAATGAATTTATGTCATTAGCAGGCTTAGGGAGTGGAAGTGAGGCTACTCCTGAGAAAGAAAAATTAACATGGAAGAAAGTCCCGACAGCAGTGTTGTCGGTGGTTTCTGAATCAATGACTTCAATTATCGAAGTACTGATTGCGGCAGGGATGATTGCTGGGATTTTGAGTTTGCTTTCTTTGACGGGCATCGTTTCGGCGGAAAGTCCAACGTATCAAATTTTCCAGACATTACAAACGTCGATTTTTACGTTCTTACCGATCTTTTTTGCTTTTTCATCGGCTAGAAGATTGAATGTCAATCCGTATGTCGCCACTGTGTTAGCGACGACTGTGATGTCATCAAACATCACTGGTGCGGAGGGACTAAGTTTGTTTGGCTATCAATTACCTGTGATTGATTATTCCCATACATTCATTCCAATTTTATTAGCAATCGCCTTGTTGAAATTTGTGACTACTCAGTTAGAAAAAGTAGTGCCGAAAGCGATTCAGCTGTTTTTTGTTCCAGCTGTTTCCTTGATGATCGTATTGCCCGTTCTCTTAACCGTTTTTGGTCCGGTGGGTATGTGGATCGGTTCTGGTATTTCTTGGGTCTTTACGATGTTGTCTGAAAACATTGGCTATTGGATCGTAGTGATGCTTTATGCAGCTTTCCAACCGTTCTTGATCGTCTTAGGTGCTGCGAATTTCTTATTCCCGATCGGATTGACTTTCTTTGCTGAACTGGGCTACGATCCTGTGATTACTGGAGCTGCCACGATTTCAGATATTGCCGTTGCTGGAGCGATGATTGGTTATTTCTTGAAGACGAAAAAAGAGAAAGAAAAAGCGACATTTGGAACGATTGGTTTTTCAGCGGTCATGGGAATCACAGAACCAGCTATTTTTGGGGTCTTCTTAAAATATCGCCGACCATTTATTGCGGTAATCGTTGGTGGTGGGATTGGCGGTTTGATTGCAGGATTAGCGGGTGTCAAAGCGTGGACCATGGCTTGGGGGTTGGCAGGATTGCCCGCCTTCTTAATTGGTGGAACAGCAAACTTTGTTTGGATGATCATTTCATGTGTCACAGCATTTCTCCTAGCTGGAGCTGTTGCTTATGGGCTTGGGATGCCACAAGAAGAAAAAGATGTTAAAAAGGAAAAAACACTGACTAAAGCTGGTCAAATCGCTCTGGAAAATGTCAGCTCAGGTGAGGTCATCCAGTTGAGTCAAGTTTCAGATAGTGCATTTGCTTCAGGCGCTTTAGGAAAAGGGTTCGCAGTGATTCCCGATGAAGAAAATGGAGAGATTTTTGCACCGATCGCAGGAGAAGTCACCGTAGTTTTCCCCACAAAACATGCGTATGGAATCAAGACAGAAGATGGGGTAGAAGTATTGATCCATGTGGGGGTTGATACAGTCAACCTTGAAGGAAAAGGATTTACTAGTTATGTAAAAGTCGGCGATCAGGTAAAAACAGGCGATGTTTTAGCCACGGTTGATTTTTCTGTCATCAAAGCAGCTGGTTTTGACTCAACAGTGATGGTCGTTGTCACAAATAGTGCAGACTTTTTGGATGTGGTTCCGTTGGCTGATGACAATACAAATCAAGTGTTAGCAGTGATTATTTAGGAGGCGTAAGAAGGATGAAAACAGATTTTCTATGGGGCGGTAGTATCGCAGCCCATCAAAGTGAAGGTGGATGGGATCAAGGCGGCAAAGGAATTTCCAATATGGATCTAGTCACGAAAGGAACCCGGGACACTCCACGAGAAATCCACAAAGAACTGAAAGAAGGATTCATTTATCCTTCTCATAGGGGGATTGATTTTTATCATCGCTACGAAGAGGATATCAAACTATTTGCGGAAATGGGTTTTACAGCATTAAGAATCTCGATCGATTGGACACGGATTTTTCCAAACTGTGATGATCCAGAACCAAATGAACAAGGATTGAACTTTTATGAAGAAGTAGTAGATACATTGCTCGCACATGGGATTGAGCCGATCATCACGTTCTTTCATTTTGAATTACCAGCTAACTTGATTGTAAAATACCAAGGTTGGACGAGTCGCAAACTAGTCGATTTATTTGAAAAGTATGCTGAAACATTGTTTGAACGTCTGAATGGTAAAGTGACTTATTGGGCGACATTCAATGAAATCAATCATTTAGACCCGAACTCGAAAGCGGCAGAATTTTTTACGTACTATATTTCTGGTCTTAAATTTGAAGAACTCGAAAATCCGAAACAAGCGATCGCACAAATTGCGTACAATACGGCACTTGCTAGTTCAAAAGTCGTTAAGTTGGGCCATCAAATCAATCCCGAATTCAAAATTGGGTGTGTCTTTGGTATCAATCCCCAATATCCAGAAACGTGTAAACCAGAAACGATGTTAAATAACTTGCTGGAAAATGAAAAAGAATTGTATCAAATGGATGTGATGTGTCGTGGCAAATTTCCACAATACAAATTAAAAGAATTTTCAGCGCAAGGTATCGTGATCGAACAACAAGAAACGGATGTGAAAGATTTTCAACAAGGAACGATCGACTATATTGGTTTGAATTATTATATGTCCAGTGTCACTCCGAATGAACAAAAAGAGAATGAAGCGTTCTTTGGAGGCATCCAAAATCCGTATCTGGAACTTTCTGACTGGGGCTGGGCCATAGATTCTGTTGGCTTACGCTATACAATGAACTGGTTGTACAGAAGATACCAATTGCCGCTAATGATCACTGAAAACGGGTTAGGCGCTGAAGATGTGTTAAAACCTGGTAATATCATTAATGATGATTACCGTATCGAGTATCTTAACCTCCACATTTCAGAAATGAAAAAGGCAATCACCGAAGATTATGTCGAATGTCTCGGTTATCTCTCTTGGGGACCAATCGACCTAGTCAGTGCCTCTACTGGTGAAATGTCGAAACGGTATGGATTCATTTATGTTGACTTGGATGATGAAGGAAAAGGCACCGGCAACAGATACAAAAAGAAATCGTTTGACTGGTATAAAAGAGTGATTGAAACAAACGGAACAGAATGACAAAAAGCAAGAACCCCAAAAATTGGAAGAACAATTTTTGGGGTTCTTATCTTTTTTATAGAGGTGTTGTTTCTAAGATATTAAGCATTAACTAAAAAATGTATTAACGAAAGCGATAAAAACGACCAATACAGGAATTGACCATGAAAAATCAGACGTTTTATCAAGGATTTTATTTGAGGAATGGTTGAATATTTTTAAAATTACTTGAATTAGGCAATAACCTAAAATCATCCCTAGTACATTTGAAGTTAAATCATCGATATCTGTTGCTCTAGCTACCGTAAACAGTTGACTCAGTTCAATCAATAAAGAAGTGCAAAAGCCAAATAAAAGAGAATAGCTGAATTTTCTATACGTGGGACTAATTAACGGACATAAGAATCCGATTGGTATAAAACAAATAATATTGAGAAGATACCCAGTATTTATTCCATCAATGAAAGGAACAAGATTGATATTTGGATTGAAAATATTTTCGCCGAACCCACTAATCCTGTTTAATCCATAAAGCGTAGGAACACCGAACACATTGAAGAATGTCACACACATATAATAAAATAATAAAAGTGCTGATAGAATACTTACCAATTTAAAAGAACCTTTGTTTTTTCTGGTGAACCAAAATAAAAAACTTGCCAAAATTAATAGTCCTACCAAGAATACAGGTTTTAAAGTCAAGATATCTACGATAGATTCCCAGAATCCGATTTGTTGTATCATCTTTTTGGCCTTCTTTCCTTAAGTGAATGATTATTTAGTCTGTATAATCATCTCATAGAAGGAGACTCTAGCCATCAGCCTGTAGACTTATTTTAGGAGTGATATGAGTGTGCTGATAAACTGGTAAATGATACAAGATGAATCCGGTTGGTACTAAATGATAATTATGATACGTAGAAACGATTGATAAAAAATGATTAAATAGCAAAATATAGCCCTAGATACTTATTGAATTCCAGTATATTAGGGCTGTTTTTGTGTGCGTATAAGACTGAAAGTGTTCGTATACGACGTAGATGATCCTTATCCAAACGATTTTAATTTAAATAGGAAAAAATTACGTATAGTAATAATGAATGAAGTAGATGGGGGTAAATAAATAGAAGTACAGAGAGAAAATACTATCAAGTATTACATTAATAATAGACAGCCATCACTTATCTAATTGAAAGGACAAAAATTATGGGATTAATCTATTCAGCCACCGAATCTTCTAACTTAATAAGTAATATGACCACTAATTTATCACTTGCTCGGACAACGATTGATCAACTACGAACAGGGAGCCAACAAATTGTTCAGGCAGTTGACGGTAAAACACTCTCTGGGGCGGCTTATCAAGCAGGTAAAGGACTGTTTTCTGAGTTGATCATTCCTACGATCAATCGGGTAAACACTGCGGTACAAGGAATTCAGTCAGATCTGAATCTTTACTCCGCCGCGCATCAAATCGTTTCTAGTGAAGGATGCTTGGACGAAGAGAATTTAAGCGGACAGATTCGGGCTAAATCATTTGCTAAACAATCGATTGAAAACCATTCGCAGACGATCAGACACATCGCTAATATAAGCATCTTACCAGGCATCACAGAAATGCTGACCGACTTCCATCGCAACCTGATGAGAATGTCAGACAGCTTACAAGAAGACATCTACAAGTTGCAACGCAAACAGCAAAAACTCAATGCCTTTAACTCTCAAACCAGTGGACTGTTCAACAACAGTCTACTGGAATTAAAACTCGCTATGCAAAGTGTCTCAGTCCTGAATCAAACTACCGTAAAGGCAGATGGAAGTTATGTATTGCCGAAAGGAGTGGATGGGAGTTGGTTTGAGAAGTACCAACCAAACGGACAGACATTGTTGGAAGAATCTTCAAACAATGCCTACTTAGAACTGTATGCGGAGATTGAAAAATTGGTCCAACCCCTGAAAGAAGGGAAAACCGATGCAATTAAACGACTTGAAATGTTGCTCAGAAATTATCCTGATGCATTGGTAAACAAGCTGGCATCCAACGATGAATTTTGGATGCTTACCAATTATCTACCTTCAGGGATGAAAACTAGATTATTTAGTTTTCTTACAAAATACGAAATGTTAGGTAAAACTGTTGCTCAAGGAAAATGGATTCCTAAAATCGATACGATAGGTAAGGCCTATCAAAATTTTACTAAGTTTACCTCGCCCGTAAAAACCTACGTCAGCGAAGGCTTGAAGAACTCTCACTTGATACAAGGAGCTAAAAAATGGGGTATCGCCAAAGGAATAGGAACGGCAGGCCAAGTAGCTACTTACGCACAATTAGGTGTGACATTTGTTTCAAGTGCAGTAAATGAGTATGGAAAAACAGGTAGTGTAGGAAAAGCAGTAAAGGGCGGAGGGATTGATATGGTTAAAAGTATAGGACCGTTGGAGGGGATGACTATAGGCGCTAAAATCGGTGGGGTTGTGGGGACTATTGTACCAGGAGCAGGTAATGCTACTGGCGCTTTTGTAGGCTGTGTTGTTGGAGGGCTTTTTGGTTTAGGAAATTCAATTGTACAGTCAATATGGCCCGACAGATATGATAAATGGAAGAATTCAGTTTACCAAAAAGAAGATAATAAAAAAAGTAACAATAAATTAGAGTTGGATAATTTAAAGTTAAGAAGTACAAACTGGAATGTTAGTGCTTCTGGAAAACCTTTTGGTAAAAAAATGAATTCTGTATATATACCTAGTTATAGAGGAGTAGCACAATGAATATCAAAAGATTTTTTTCAGCTACTTTTGAGGAAAGTTTACATTTAGAAGATGATCGTTTTGTTAAAGATTTGTATGCTGGTATTAAGATACAAGAGCAAGAGAAAAGAAACCTTCATCCTCTATTTCAATTAATTATTTATATACTTATGATTTTACTTATCTACGGATTTTACTACTTAATTAATTCTTGGATGGAAAATGAAGTGTTACATCAATTATTTAAGGAACCAAAAATTAATTTTGTTTCAATGCCTATTTTTTGGTTTGGTTTGTTGATATTTTTAATAATTAGTATTTTTATGATCACTAAGATGAATGATGGAACGAGATTTTACTTTATTTTTATTAATTTAAATAACTACATGATTTGGCTGATGCTAAGCATAAATTTGTTCTTCATTACATTCTTTATCGAACCACTTACGATTTCTGGAATACTTATTTTAATTTTGTTTCAGATTTTAAGTGGTTATATCATTTTTGAGAAAAAATTGTATGGTCTTGCTAAACAATTATTCGGTAACCACGAGTCAAAAAATCAATTTTCAAAATTTATTGAAAGAATAGTCACCTTTAGCTATAAACTCGGTGGAATCTTTTGGGCAATAATACTACTTTTAAATTTTATTTTTCCTAGTGGACTAAATGATTCCTCGGATATTACTACTATTTCAAGTACCGTAATAATGTGGATGATTGTAAATATCAGTTTTACTGCAGCAGAGGTGCATATTTCCTTTCCGTATTTATAAAAATAAGTTTCAAGAAGAGTATCGTGAGTGGGAAGGGAAAGGGCAGTTAGAATGGTACGGAGAGAAGTATTTCAACAAGCATATCAAAGGAACAGCCAAAGAAATAAAAGAGAAGAACTAGCCCAAAATCTTTGGTATCAACGTCTATCTAAATGTAAATTTTGGATTGAATATTAAAATAAATAGCCTTAATCTGATAAATCTTTTCTTATTCTAATGAATAACATATGAAATTTTTGCATGATTTTTAACAAATTTTTGTCCTTTTACCTTACACTTACATGATAGGAATGCCTATCAAGAGCTTTGTTTTGTTAAAATAAAAAACGTTAGATAAATCAACGAATGTTATAGTGGCGTCAGTTTTTTATACTATGAATGAATGCCATTTAAAAAAACAGAGAATAATATATTTTTGTTGAAAGTAAGGCGTTTCATTGCCTTTTTCGCTTGATTTTCGTGTATCTTTTATGAAACCCATATGTTAAAGTATTGGCGGAGATACTTTTGTTGATATAGCTAAAATTTCCAAATAGATAAACTAAAAGTGAATTTAAAATAAATAGCCGATTAGATGTCAGGGAAAGAGGTGAAAGTCCTCTACAGACCTACCTACTGTAAGGTGGATGAAACCAATAGGACCACAGATCATTCTGGAAGGGTTGGGAGTAAATAGAAGCCAAGTCAGGAGACCGGTCTAACGGCAATGATGTTCTTTTGTAGGAGAAAGATCAAAAGTTTTTTTGTGTGATCGATCAAACTGTCTTCTCCTGTAAAAGGAAAGGCAGTTTTTTTATTGCTTTTAAAAAAGAAGCTGATTGGTTAGGATATGGAAATGTAAGGGTTATCGTAAACAAAGTGATCACTGGGAAAAGTAAAAATGAGTCAAGGAAAGTGGGAATAGATGATGAAAAAATTATCGAAATTAGTTGCTGTGTTGGGATTGAGCGTAGTCTTTGGGTTGAGTGCTTGTTCAAATAATAATGATCAAACAAGCGGAACAGCAGAAACAACAACAGCTTCAGAAGTTGCTCTACCAACAAAAGATCGTGGTGGCGAAGAAATCGAGATTCCAGAAGAAGTGGATAAGATGGTTTCTCTAGTACCTTCAGTTACACAAGTGATCGATGATCTAGGACGTAAAGATCAATTAGTAGCTGTTGACACACAAAGCCCAGCAATGACGGAAGATATCGATGAGTTGCCACAAATCGATATGATGGCTGTGGATGCAGAAACATTGATTTCGTTGAACCCACAAGTGATCTATGTTTCAGATATTAGTCTGCATGGTTCTGAAAACGTTTGGTCACAAGTAAAAGATGCAGGAATTACTGTCGTGAATATTCCAACTAGTAATACCATTGAAGATATTGCTTTAGATGTCCAATTTATCGCGGATACTTTACAAGAGCATGAAAAAGGACAAGAATTAGTCGATACAATGAACAAAGAAATCGATGAGATTAAAGAAATTGGTGAAACGATTACAGATAAGAAAAAAGTATTGTTTGAAATTAGCGCATTACCTGAAATCTATAGCTTTGGTAAAGGCGTTTACTTGAATGAAATGATCGAACTTGTAGGTGCAGAAAATGTCTTAGCAGATCAAGAAAGCTGGATTCCAGTAACAGAAGAAGCTGCGATTGCTAGTAAGCCAGATGTAATTTTGACGAACGTAAATTACTTAGATGATGCCGTGCAAGAAATCTTAGATCGTGGAACCTGGAAAGACGTTCCTGCGGTGAAAAATGAAGCAGTATTCTATATCGATAACGCTGCGAGCTCTTTACCAAACCACCATATGACAAAAGCCTTAAAAGAAATGGCATTAGCAATCTACCCTGATGAATACAAATCGTTGGAAAATGAATAAACAAAGTCGGTTGCTGTTAGCAGTTGTCTTGAGTATCATCGTAGTATTCTTTGGGATCAAAATCGGGAGTGTATCCATTCCTTTTGATACATTGATACAAGCATTATTTTCAAGAGGAGACAAACAGCTAGATGCAACGATCGTCACCATTCTTTGGCAGGTTCGCCTGCCGAGAGTGGTTTTGGCGTTTCTTGTAGGAGCTGCTTTGGCTGTTAGTGGAACGGTCATGCAATCCTTATTAGGTAATCCGTTGGCTTCTGCTTATACGCTAGGTGTGTCATCAGGGGCATCACTTGGCGCTGCGTTGATCATTGTTTCAGGGATCACTTTACCGTTGTTCCCGAATTTCACATTACCTCTCACAGGCTTTATTTTTGGTTTAGCAACTGTGTTTATTGTTTTGGCGATGAGTCAAAGATTGGATCAGCAATTATCGAACCAAACAGTTATTTTAGTGGGAATGGTTATGACCTTATTTGTGGGCGCGATGTTGACGATCGTCACGGCATTGTTCAAAGATCATTTACAGCAGTTAGTTTTCTGGCAAATGGGCAGCTTTTCAGGAAGCACGTGGGCAAAAATCCAAATTTTTTTACCTATCTTACTATTTGGAACAATCGCTCTTTGGTTCTCTGCTAGAAGTTTAGATGTGTTATCTTTAGGTGAAGAAGAGGCGTTGATTTCTGGTGTAGATGTCCGAACAATCAAGCTATGGGTGATGGTCCTTGCGGCTTTACTTGCAGGAAGTGCGGTTTCATTTGTCGGCGTGATCGGATTTGTTGATCTGATTGCCCCCCATGTCATCCGCCGTTACTTCGGTGCCAGTCATCGTTGGGTCATTCCAGGAGCAGCACTATTAGGTGGCAGTATGATGGTGGTTGGGGATACGATTTCTCGAACGCTATTATCTCCCCAAGAAATTCCGATCGGCGCTGTTACAGCACTGATTGGTGCGCCATTTTTTGCCTATGTTTATTTCAAACGAAAGTGAGTGTTTTACAACTATGAAAGATATTTATCGAAGCCCTTATGAGGCTTATCCATTTTTAGCAGACGATGCAGATGATTTACGCTGCGATTATGAATTACACACCGATCGTTTATCTTCAGAAATCGGGCTATTACGCGCAAAGTGTGAAGATTCTCCTTTTTACGAAGAGTTAGAGAAAATCGGTGAATTGGTTTACCATGCCAATGCGTGCGTGCGTACAAAAATGACGATCACGCAAGAAGAAATCGACTGGTTAAAGAGTCGTGTCGATGAATTGAATGCGGAAAGAACAAACCAAAGCGGACCATTTTTCTTGCCTCAAGGAAGTGAACGAGGTGCGTTGGCTCATATCTTGCGTGTCGATTGTAAAGTAATCGTTCGTTTGCTGTATCGCCATCTTTATCAAGGGAAAAAAGTCGATTCAGGCTTGCTAGACTTTTTCAATTTATTGTCGGGTTATTTCTTCATGATTGCGATGAAATTCAACCGAGAAGACGACGTAGCAGAAATTCCTTTTGTCAGCAGAAATTACCGCTAAAGGAGGAAAAGTGATGACCTTGAAGCTATCGCAAGTCACAGCTGGCTATGGCTCAGTAAAAATCATCAAAGAAGTCTCCTTCGAGCTGAACAAAGGTGAGAACCTATGTATCCTAGGACCTAACGGCTGTGGCAAGACGACCGTATTGAAATCAATTTCAGGCATCCTTTCCTACGAAGGATCGATCACGATCGATGGAAAAGAAGTCCGCACAATGAAGCGTAAAGAAGCCGCACGGAAAGTCGCCTTACTCAGCCAGTTTTCAACCATTGCTTTTGATTATACCGTCTATGAAACCGTCATGATGGGGCGTTATACGCACATCAAACATGGGCTATGGTCAGTCACCACAGCAGAAGACCGAGAAAAAGTCATGGAGTGCTTGGCTCTAACCAATTTGTTAGAATTGAAAGACCACCCAGTCAACCAACTTTCCGGTGGCCAAAAGCAACGCGTCTTCCTAGCCAAAGTATTAGCTCAAGATCCAGATATCTTATTACTAGACGAACCCAATAATCATCTCGATATCAAACACCAACTTGAACTTATCGGCTATTTAAAAGACTGGGGAAAAAAACAAGACAAAACAATTATCGGCGTCTTCCACGATATCCGCTTAGCCCTATCATTAAGTGATCAAGTCTTGTTCATGAAAGCAGGCCAAGTCATCAAGCAAGGCCCATTTTTGGAAACAGCTTCAAGAAAACTACTCAAAGATATCTTTGATGTGGATCTAGTGAAGCATTTTCAGGAGCAGAGTGAGATTTGGGAGAAGTTGGGGGAAGGGTAAGTGCAAATAGAAATATAGAAATTAACTCTGAGACTTATTTGAGGTTTCAGAGTTTTTTTGTCGACTAAGATAAAGCGATTTTGCATTTAACTAACATAAAGAAAAATATTTGTTCAACAAAAAAAGATAGATACTTTATTTTGATATCTTAACGACTATAATTGAAAAAATACAATTTATTGCATTAAATCATATGTTCTAAATAATAACTGTAACTTGTATTTAAATAAAAAACACTATTAATAACGAAATAACTGATTGATATAGATAGATAATTACGACAATAACATGATAAACAGTAAATTGTTTTATGTTATAATAAATTCAAGAAATAAGTAAAAATTTATGGAGAGAAATATGTCGTATTATCGAGTTTTAAAACTACAGTTAAACAATGGATGGATATCCAATAATCTATCAAAAATAGAAAATGATATCTTAAATAATAATCCAGTTACGTATATATATTATAATCTAGAAAGAAAAATAATTTATGTTGGTGAAACTAGTTGCTTTAATAATAGACATAAAGAGCATTTAGCTGAAAAAGAACCTAAAACTGATTATCGTGAGTATACTGAATGTCTAGTTATCTATTCTAACCTATTTCATAAATCGGCTGTATTAGATTTAGAATCCTTACTACTTAATTATATGGTCGCTGAATCTGATGAAACTAATTTTGTTTTGGCAAATGGCAATAATGGACAAACAAAATTAGTTTATAAAAATAAAGAGGAAATTCGTTCTAGTGTATTTTATAGATTATGGAAAAATGAATTATTTGAGCTAGGTTTGTCCAAAAATAAAAACATAAATAAATTAAGAGGAAGTTTGTTATTTAAATATTCTCCATTTAAACAACTATCCGTAAAGCAAAAAGAAATTATTGATGAAATTGAAACTGATTCTTCAGGAAAATTTATAGTCGAAGCACCTGCAGGTTCAGGTAAGTCTGTATTATTTACAAATTTAGCTTTTTCCCTAGCAATAAATAACCCTAATTTGAAGATTGGGGTTGTTACAACTGGAAATTTAAGAAAGCAGTTTAATTTAATTTTTAAATCTATAAACTTGAATAATAGATTATTTGTTAAGACTAGTTCACAATTGATAACAGATGCTAAGAAAAACAAAGAAAAATTTGATATCATCATTGTTGATGAAGCGCACAAGTTAAAAAAATACTATACAAAGGGGCATCCTAATTCAAGAAGGCACCTTAATAAAGATGATGAAGAAATTACACTCTTAGAAGAAATAACTGAGGGGCTGGTTTTGTTATACGATCCTTATCAAGGAATTAAACCGCAAAATATTACTCCTTCTGAAATTCGAAAATTAACTATTAATTATAAAAAATTAACTTTATCACAACAATTTAGAATTAGTGGTGATGGCAATTTTTCAGGAGAAGACTATTTAAAAGGGATTTTGTATGCTCTACAATTAAGTGAAGATAAAAATTTTAATTTAGATGTATTCAAAAATGACTACTTTGGCATCGTGGATAATTTTAATGAAGTTATCGAGTATGTAGAGCTTCACTCTCATGCCTATCCTGAAACAACTAATAGAGTAATAGCTGGATACTGTAGAGAATGGAAATCTAATATAAATAAAAAGTCTAACAAAGGAAAAAAATTAGATGAGTTACCTTATGATTGGGAAATAGACGGTATTAATAGAAGATGGAACTCCACTTATGAAGATTGGATAAAAAAACCTAATTCACAAAAAGAAATTGGATCTATACATTCAATTCAAGGATATGATCTGAATTATTCTGGAGTAATTATAGGAAATGATATCACGGTAATAGATAATCAAATAATGGCAGTACCTAGTAATTATAAGGATAGTGGTGGAACACCTCTAAAAAAAGAATTTTCTTTATCTGAATTAACTGAGTACATTTTGAATATATATTACGTTCTTCTTACAAGAGGAATTGATGGATGTCGAGTATATTTTGAAGATAAGGCTGTAGAAAAGATATTTAAACAGCGTATTGGATTATAATTATATCGTATGTTATATCGTATGTTATATACATCTAGTCATTTCATTATTTAAATAAATACCATGGAAACCTAAAAAGAGAGTGGGACAATAGTCCTTTCTCAAAAATAGAAATGAGTCCAATTTTGATGTGTTTTGTCAAAATTGGACTCGTT
>NZ_JADNNI010000009.1:0-126657 GCF_015556925.1 Enterococcus sp. 1001283B150225_161107_E12
GTAGTTCCATAAATACGGAAACTAAAAACGTGAATGATTGAAATTAAATCTTCAACTAATTCCTGTTGTGGCTATAATCTGGGTTATAACATACAATAATCGTCATACGAAACTTTGCCCATGTTTTTAACCCGTACAAATCTATCTTTGGATGTGATATAAATGGTGTCTATGTTTCCCGCCATTACTTCGTCTAACAACAGACTCCATTTTTTGCGCTTGTAATTAAGACCACTGCCAATATCCACAAATACATCATCTAAATTTATGCCTTTTCCATTTACATAATTTCTCAAAAACTCCACTTGATTGTTCAAGTCATCTTTTTGTCCGACACTAGACACTTGAGCGTAAGCAATGTTCTTTTTGCCACTTGTTTTATTGCCTTTGATGTAAGTTAAATACTGGTCTTCTGTATACTATCTTCGATTTTTTGGTGTCCGATGTGCTTTTAACATACCATCGTTAGCCCAACGTTGTAGCGTTTGCACAGAACCCCCTAATCTTTCTGCCATATGCTTTGGTGCTCCATCATTATTTCTCCTCTCATAAAAACCACAGCACATAAAACTACTTTTGTGGATATTTGTATATAAAAATCACTGCTGTTTAGTTTCTCCTTATTCGCTCAATTTCTCTGGCATTTCTGGATCGTTGTCTTGAATAATGACATGAAAAGATACTGTCGTTTCTGTAAATGTATCTTTGACCGTCAAATAAACAGGGTAGGTTCCAGGTGTATCCCAAGCGATTTCTTCTATGATCTCAACATCTTCTATGCCTATCCTCTCTTCACGATCCGACACGGAGATCCCTGCTAATAAATCTGACTTTTCTTCGCCTACAATGATTCTCTTATCCTCTATCCCAGAAAATACAGGTGGTTCATTGATTACTTGGATGCTCCCAAAGGTTTTGGTGATGCCTCCATGTGTATCTTGGACTTGAAGAGGAAAACGATAGGTATTTAATCGGGAAGTGTCGATTTTCTCCCAAAATGGCAGATCGATTGCCACATGTAATTGCTCAACCGGATCTTCACGATCTGCAAGAACTAGTTTTGCTAGATAGCTTTCTTTATTCAGTTCACTAAATACAGGAAGAGTCATATGCGTATTTGTAATCGTCGGCGCTTCATTTGTTAAGTGAACACGGATCGTTCGCTCTGCCGCTCTTTTGCCATACCGATCAACGACATTCCCAATTCTTACGAAGTAGTTTCCTGGTACATAGGGGACAAGATCGGATGCTAAGATGTTTTCCGAAGTAAGATTGATGGCACCATCTTCTTGATCATTTACGGAGAAATAATCAAATAAAGAGAATGATTGATCAACAGGTAAAACGAGCTGGTTCGGCCCCGCGATTATTGGTGCTTCATTGGTGATCGTCATATTACTTATCAGCTTGGCACTTGCTCCAAATTGATCAGTCACAGAATAAATCACTTCATAACTGCCTTCTTTTTCTGTCTGGAGTGTGGTTTTCACTTGAATCTCTGCGGTCAATTCACCATCTTCTTCATCGTGAGCGGAAATGCCAGCCAATAAGTCAATACTTGAACCGATCGTGGCGTGATCACTTTGTCTTACTTGTTGAATGGTCGGGGAGTGATTAAACAGAAAGGTGACTGTCGCAACACTCACTTTCCCTTTTGAATCAGTTGCTGTGATCTGCATCACTTGATAGCCAGATTCGTTAGGATTGACGGGCGTATAATGGATCACTGGAACGGGATCACTTCCTTGAACAACAGTAAAATAGGTAAAGGGATCAATTGCTGTTCCTCTTGGTAAGATCTGCAATGGGTCGTTTACATGCACGTAGGGACTTTGCCAGTGATTGTCGCTCTCTGGAATTGCTACAACCTCCGATAGCGTAACTTTTTGTTCGTCTTCTGCGAGGCGATGCGTGAGATTGCTTCTTGATACTGAATTTTCTAGACTTTGAGGTACTGTTGTTGCTTCAAGGTAAGCGATCCTCAGCTGATTGGTTTCATCCTTGATCGTTGCTTCAGCGGGGAGAGTCAATGGTTTTCGAAATTGAGAAGCAAACTCAAACAACTGAGAAGAGTTCTCTTCTTTTTTCAGATGGCTCTCCTCTGGTGTTTTCACTTTGATTGCCTGTTTCGTTTTGTTTGAAGCGGGCCCCACTGTTGGTGAGACTTCTGTTTGTTGTGGTTTACAACCAGTAACTAATAAAACAACTGAACAACTGAATATGAACAAGCCAAATCTCATGTATTTTTTCCTTTTAGTCATTCAACCCACCCCTTTTTTGTTGATAGATCAAAACACCACTCACTCCTAGAAATAAGCTACCTAGCCCTACTAGAGAGACAGAAGTACGACTATTCGTTTTAGGTAAATTCCGAGTATTATCCTGCTTTTTCGCTTCTTCTTTTTTCTCGTTTTTTGGTGTATTGAAATAAACAGTCTGCTCTTGATTAGTCAGATCATCTTCACGTGCAACCTCATTTTCTTGTTCAGATTCGTAGTACAAAATATGAGTGGCAATCAGCTGATCATTGGCTTTTAGCGTATTGGCTTTCATTTCCAGAAAAACTTCAAACTGATCTTCTTTACTCTTTGCTGTGTAGGTTGAGATTGCTTCGTTGATGACTTCTCCGGTGTCACCTTTTCGGTACTGCGTCACTACGGTATACGTATGACCGACTTCAATGGCTGCTCCTTTGATCCAGACTACGTCTTTTAATTGATTGTCTTTGGTTGGGTCAAGCTCCTTGCTTCCATCGAGAGATGTGAACAAACTCGTCAATGCTAATTTTTCTCGTTCGTTATAGGCTTCTAATACGATCAACTCACCATCTTTTTCAACAGTTACTGTAAAGTCTAAAGGTTCTTCTAATGGTAAATACCCTTCTAATGGTTTTCCTTCAATAAATTGATAGGTGCCATAGGGCAAATCGCCTACTTCGATTCTCCCCTCATCATCCGTGAGATATTCTTCAATAAATTGAAGATTTTCCTCGCCATTTTCTGATTTTTCTACTTGATATAGGCCAAATGGTACTTGCACCAAAGGTTGTTCATTCAAGCGATCTCGTTTGATCAACTCAATGGGTTGTCTTGCTAAACGGTTAGGGACTTCTAAGCGAATCAATGCACTATGATTTTCCACTGTTACACTGAAAATCAATGGTTCTTCTAACGGGAGATAGCCTTCTGGCGCTTTGACTTCATGAAGCTCATAGCGATCCACGCCCCAAGGTAAGCTCTCAGTTGTCACTAATTCCCCTTTTTGATTCGTTTCAAAAATCTCAGTTTTTTCTGTATCATTCGGACGCGTCATTGCTACAAATGCCCCTTGTCCATCATTCGCCCAAGTATCAAAAATCTTGAATTGTGCGCCAGCATAGGGAATTTGTTGTCCTGTTTCTTGATCGATCTTGATGAGATGTACGCGTGATTCGATGATTTCATCTTCTAATAAAAAGAAATGTGTATAACCTTCCTCACTGATCGTCACTTCAAATGGTTCAATGATCAAATAGCCATCCGTTCCTTTTGTTTCAGCGATCGTATACGTGTCATAGGGTAAATCTATAAATTTAAAGTAGCCGTTTTTTTCAGTGACTTGGACAAATTCTTTTCCTGTGGTATGAGCGGTGGCTGTTAGTTCGATTCCTTCGAGTGGTGGTTTATGATTCGTTTGATTGGTTGTTAATGCGTGTAAAATTTCGAAGATAGAAGTGGGGATAAGAGGTTTTGAACCAAATTTATACCCTTCGACATGACCCTTGATGACGCGATCAGTGACTGTTTTACTATGGATAGCCACTGTTTCATTTTGTCCTGCGTAGGTCAAATGTATAGGGTAGATCGTCGGATCTAAGTTATAGCCTTTCGGTGGAATGGTCTCTTGTAAATAATAGGTTCCTAGTCTTAACCCTTTTAGCTCAGCTGATGCACTTCCATTAACCTCTTCCATCGTCAATTCCGCAACTGTTTCTCCGTCTTTGTCCGTTAATTTATAGACAGCTCCGATCAATTGGGCACCTCCTTGAGGCTGATTGCCTGTTTCTGCATCTTCTTTGATGACCATCAAATTAGCTGTCTGTTCTTGATTAGCTAATGTGATACTCGTCAATTCATTCACTTTGACAGTGACAGTCTGGGGCGTTGGATTTAAAACGTAGCCTTCTGGCGCTTTGATTTCTTGAATCGTAACAACCGTATCAACGAGTAGATCATGCCAAATAGCAACACCATCAGAATCTGTCGTCAATTCTTTTATCTGTCCATCCGCAGTCGTGAAACGAAAAACGGCGCCTACTAATGGTTGTTTTGTTTGTTGATCGACTTTGCGGATACCTGCATGTCCATATTTTTGCACGCGTAACTGAAAGGAAGTTCTTGTCAGCTGCGGCACTCTACCGACTACCATATTTTGTGTATAAGGATGTTGGTACACGACGATTGCTCCTTGATAACTACTGGGGATATGATAATCAAATGCGATCTCACTTGTCGCCGGCGCCTCTTTCGATGCAGTGACAGTTACTTGATTCCCTTGCTTTTCAATGGTTACTCCATTGATTTGTTGAACAGGCGATGAGCTATAATTCGAAAATGCTCCTGTTGTGTCGGTCAATGTTTGGCTTTCGCCAGCTTTTATATCCAATATTTGTCCATCAAAACTCGGTTGGGTATAGAACCGTTCCACTTGTTCCATCACTGTTCGTTTGAATGTTTGGTAATCGTTCATTGTCAAAACACCAGAAATACTGGTGGGGGTGATTCCTTGTTGCTCCCAAGCAAGGAGTTGAGTCATCAATTCTTTTTCCATCGTGTAGTTTGTCGCAATTACCCCATAGTATTTGATCAAAGAAATTTTCTTCAATAATTCTGTATTTTGAATACTTGAATTATACCCGCTATTTTCTCCGATATTCAGCGCTACTCCTTGTTCCAGACAAAGCGCAATCTCTCCCTTCACTCGCTTGCCGTACCAACCAATTTCTCTGCCACCATTAGATAGATGGATATCGATATGAGGGATATGGATTGCTGGATCAACAACGACACTTTCATTTGCAAATGGATCAGCCAATCTTGGAGAATGTTCATGGATCGCCGCTTCAATATAATTCGTCGAGCCAATAGTAATCAATTTCCCATTGGCCCTTTGGACTAATTGATAGTTTTTTTTGAAACTTGTCCAGCTATTATCTGGTGGGATTGTTTGTTCAGCTGTAAGTAAAGTTTGATTGGGGTCTGATGCAGTGATTTGTTGATACGTGGGGAGGTCAGGCAATGTTTCTGCCGAGACTGGTCTTACTTTCATTTGAAAAAAAATCGTGATTAAAATAATGATCGGTAGCATCAAAAATAGTGATTCAGAGGATTTCTTCATTCTTTGACTCCTTTCCTTAGTGAGATAAATCAACTGAGAACGTGATGTCTTCTCCTCGCACCTCCTTCACTATATAATTACGATTTTGGCGAGATTCTCCCAAAAAAATAGAAAAAAAAACGACCAATCAATTGATTGGTCGTCGCGTATTTTACGTCAAAACTCCTCAGCTTGTTTTAAGATTTGTTGGATTTCCTCTACTGTTTGGGCATCGCTCAATGCCATCACTTGATCGACATCGGAACAAAAAAAGGCAAGTTCTTGTAAACTTGTTAATTGTTGGTTTTCTCGCATGATCACTGCAAATAAAATCGTTGCGACTTTCTTTTCTTCGTCGATACCAAAGTCAACGCCATCAGGTACTTGGAACAAAAAAATACCCTCTTCAACAATCTGTTCATCTTTTGCTTTTCCATGTGGAAGTGCCACAAAGTTGCCGATATAGACACTTGCTGCTTCTTGGCGAGCAACCATCGCATCGATATATTCCTTTTGGATGACTCCTTTTTCAAGTAGTTGTTCACCAATCTGCTGAATGGCTTCTTGCCAGCTACCAAACTGTTGGTTCAACCAAATATGTTCAGATGAAATCTCAAGCATCAATAGAGCCCCCTTTATTTTTTTATTTCATCGATCAAAATTTTAGATAACAACTGATAGATGATTGCCTCATTTCCTGATCGAAAAATCTCAGTATTCAAATCATTCATGATCAATGCACCACTTATTTTTCCAAGTAATTTTCCAGTAGCTTCGTCAATAGGGGAAGGTGCTAGCATCACTAACATTCTTGATAAATCAACTTTCGTTTTGTCCATTCCCTCGATCTCCAATACTTGCTTCAATTGAAAAATACAGAATAAAGGTTCCGTGATCTCAGAACTAGAGGTATGGAAAAGCCCCATGTTGGTATGAGGTAACCCGATCGGCGCTTGTTGATATCTTTTCATTAAACGCTGATAGACTTTTTCTTTATCTTGGACCACCCCTGTAGGTAAATAGTCGAAAATATCCTTCAACGTAGCTTCTACTGTCGTTGGATTGTCTAATTCTTGAATGAAGAAATACTGGAGTAGCTGATTGATTTTACTCATCATCAACACCGTTTCTTCATAAGTATCTTCGATAACAGAAGGTTGATCAGCTAACCGGATATGTGCCGTTCGATGTGCTGTCAAACGAGCAAATTCTGCTTTTAATTGTTTGATTTCTTCTTCAAGAAGTAACGGTGAAACTAATAGATATTTCCCCTCATAGCCACTTAAGATCGAAGTAGAAATGACGAGATCATACTCTTCTTCTAAATTGATTTTCTTTAGATCAGCGATTCGATAAAAATGGATATGTTGAACAAATGGGAAGTATCTCTTTAGTTTTAACTCAAGCATACTTGTCGAAGCTAAGCCACTAGGGGAAAACCCGGCGATTTTGATCGTGCTGTCCTTTGGTGTTTTTTCTAATGAGTTCGCAAAGTGTAGAACCATATAAGCAATTTCTTCTTCGGATAGTTTCTTTTCTTGAAAAATCTGCTCGATTCCTTGACGGATGGCTTGGGCGATCTCTTGATACTGGACCATGATTTTTTCCAAGATTGGATTAGTCAATTGTTCTTCTTGAAGTACCGCTCGAGAAAATACTCCTGATAAATGGGTCAACAACATTTTGTAGAGTGTTTCATCTTGGTAGAATGGATTATTTGTTGCTTCACTGACTACTTGGATCAATTGTTTCACAAGATAAGCGAGTTGCGTATCAAATGTTTCTTCAAAGAAATCCTGATCAAAGGAATTCGAGAAATCATTTAATAGACTAGCAAAAAAGACGATTTCATTGACTGGATAAAGTTGTTGCGTTTCCTTAGCGATTTTAGAAAATAAAGCTTTGGCGATACGTAATAACTCTTTATTCACTAGTCCAGTGTAGGTTTCATTCGTCAGCACTTGATTTTTTTTGACACGGTCGATCGTAATGCTGAGTATCAAAACTAAATGTTCCAGTTTCCGGTCACTTAATTCTTTCTTTTGTTGAACCAATTCTTCTCGTACCACTTGACGCGCCAGTAATAAACTATCTGTCGTGATAAATTGAAAAAAGAAATTCGTTGTCGTATCAAATTCCAGCAAGTGAAAGATTTCATACGCATTGATTTCCAACTCTAAGATATTTGCGATCAGCAATCTTCGGTATTTTTCCGGTCCAGTGATTTCATAACCACGGTTACGAGTGATAGATAGCGGTAGCTGTTTCATACTGGTTTCAAGTTGCTTGATATCAGCATAAAAAGTCGTGTTACTAATCAAATACTTTTCTAAAAAATAACTTAAAGACAATGGTTCTTTCGTGAGTAACAGTTCTAATAAAATCGCATGTTGCCTTTCGATTGTCGATAGTTCCATCTCTTTTTCGTTCAGTAGTTGGCGCAGTTGTGTCATTGTTTCAGGTGTTGCTTCAATCGTAAATGACCCACGGGCTATTTTTTTCAGCGAAGCATTTACTTCCTCGAGCGATCGTTCTAATTGCTCCAACTCGCGGTATACAGTCCGTTTGCTGACACGTAAAACATTGACCATTTTTTGTATAGAAACAGGTGCTGGACTATTGATGAGTTCTGTCAATAATTCTTTTTCCCTTGGTGACAAATACATCTTAGTCCACTTCCTTTACTAAGGATAAATAAGTTTTGGTACTGACAAAATGATCAATGATCAACAAATGCTCCACTTGTTGTTGCAGTTGATACGCCTTTGCCATACTTTCATTCGCAAGATATACCACTTCTTTTTCGGGTACTAGGTCTTCGACGGCTGCTTTTTCTACAGATAGACCAACCTGATATTCCTTGGCTAGCTTCATTAAAATCGTCATCCCCATCGTTTGTGAACCTCGTCGATTTCCTTGGTATAAAAACACAACTCTGGTTCTAGGTTGTTCAACTTCTTGTTGTTTTTTGATCTGAGGTTCAATGTTTATTTCATGAAGTTGCTGCTTGATCAATGGTAGATACGACTCAACTTCTAAAAAATGATCGACAGCAATGATCTGACTTTCTTTGGCTTTTTCTTGCGCCAAAGATTGAAAGGCGCTTTGTACGATCACCAATTGTTTCTTGTGATTCGGCAGATCGTAAATCGATGTATAGCTTATAGGTATATCTATCCCTTGCGCATGCAGTTTTTTCTTCAAAATGGCTGCGCCCATTGCACTAGAACCCATCCCGGCATCGCAAGCAAAGATGATTTGGTTGACCGCTTCATGATTCATCAGTTGGCTCCTTTCTTGGAGGATTGATTCCACAGGTTTCGTTTTTTTCAATAACAGTATGGCACAAACAAATGTAGCAAGCGCACTGAGAATAATACCTAAAATGACACCTGCTAATTGTGAGGGTGGTGTATTCCCTAAAATAATCACCAATGAACCTGGTGAAACCGGAGCATTCAACCCACTAGCAAATAGTTGGAACACAAACGTTCCAGTCGCTCCCCCAACCATGACTGCAAAAAAAAGCGCAGGTTGCATCAAAACAAAAGGAAAATAGATCTCATGGATTCCTCCCACTGCTTGGATCATCAATGCTCCACCTGCTTTGACACTTTTTTCTCGATCACCAGCAAATAAAAATGCACTCAAAATCCCTATTCCTGGCCCAGGATTGGCTTCCATTAAAAATAAGATCGAATGCCCCGTATGTTGTGCCATCTCCATTCCTATAGGTGTCAAGATGCCGTGATTGATGACATTATTCAAAAATAAGACCTTTAACGGTTCCAGCACTAAACTGACTACTGGTAACAAATGTTGTTCAATGAGCCAATAAACAAAGCGTCCAACATAAGATAAACTACCTTCAACAAGTGGTTGGATGACCAGTATACCTAACAAACAGACAAAGCCACCGATTAGACCGATCATCAAATTATTCAGCAACATCTCATAGCCAGGCTTGATTTTCGGCGCCAACCAACGATCCGTCCAGTGAAAAAGACCACCTGTAATCAAACCGATAACCATCGCGCCAAATAGTTGTGGAAGATCAGAAACTACTATCATACCGATGACAGCAATCCCACCTGCTACAGCTGCTTTTTGATCAAAAATCTTTGCTCCAGAGTAACTGATCAAAATGGGCAATAACAGATAAATCAACCAGTCAGTAACATGGACAAGTGTTTGGTGCAAATCACCTGATACGATATTTGCTACAATCGATAACAAACCCCAAGCAATAAAAATACTTAGATTTGGTATGATCATTTGTTTGAAATAATGTAGTAATTGACGAAACCAGGTTAATTTCGCCACTGCATTAGCAGGAAGCGCATTCAAATTCTCCCCCACGTTGATCACCTGCCCTTTCTACTTCAGCAGACTGCGCTTATGCTTTTTTTCAGATAGCTCTATTCTAACAGTTTCCGTTATCTATTTTCCACAAAAAAAATTGGGCAAGTAACCGCAGTCACTTCCCAATTTTTTTAAAATAACACTTCTAACAAAATATCTTATATCAAAACAGTCATCGTTGCGGCTGCTAAGATAAGGACCAAGCCAATGATCGTGACAGTCATTTCTTTTTTCGTTTTCTTTTGTCCTAAGAACCAGATACCAGTCAAGGTTGCTAGAACAACAGAAGTTTGCGACAAGATGAAGCCCGTTGCCAAACCATTCATATTTGGTTGTGCAGAAATCAAATAGGTCAATGCAGCAAAGGCAAAAAAGAAGCCAGAAAAAATTTGTTTATAAGAAACAACTTCCGTAAATGCTGATTTTTCATGCCCTCTCATACTTAATACAGCGGTGTAGATGATCGCCACTAAGACCATCCCCATTGCTTGTGGCAAGAAAGCGTGCATTCCGTCGATGGTTGTTGCTTGAGGTGCTGCGGAATATGCCCAATACCCAATCTCTCCGACTGCTAATAATAAAACCGCTTTTTTCAGTAAACTGCTATTTTCTTTGGTTTTTTTCTCAGTCCAAACAGTCATCCATGCGCCTAAAATAATCAAGATCAATGCTAATCCACCAAGAATCTTCGCTGTCGTTCCTGGCCAATTGCCTAGCGCAAAAACACCCCATAATGAAGCCCCAAGTAATTGAAAAGCTGTGGTGATAGGCATTGCACGTGACGAGCCAATCAGTGTGAAAGATTGAAAAGTAATGATTTGAGCAGTCGCCCAGCCCACACCGGAAAGAATAGAAAAGACAAGATCCATTCCAGATGGCAGTGCTATGCCATTGATCAGGGCAAAAATAAGTGCGAATATCAAAGTTCCTATTGTTGATCCCAAAATCTGGTTCACAGGACGTCCACCGATCTTCGAAGCAATCGTTGGATAAAGTCCCCAACCTAGTAATGGTCCTAATCCGATCAATAATGCTGTTGCATTCATTTATTACATCTCCTTTTTTAGAATACGACGCCACTTTCTAACAAGATATTCGCATAAGGAGTCATCTCACCTGTGCGAATAAATGCGTGACAATTGTTTAACTCAGTTTTCATTTCACTATGCGGAATAAACGTGATCGGTGTCTCCGGCATTTCTTTTTGGATTTCTAAAAGAATGTCAGGATTCTCTTTTTTGATTTCCTCTGCTAGATAAATACGTTGCACCTCTAATTCTGACAACACATTGCGTAAGACTTCCATAAAGCTAGGAACCCCTTGCGTGACTGCTAAATCGATTTTTTCAGTGGTCATAGGTACAGGCATTCCTGCATCTCCAATACTTAATTTATCAAAATGTCCCATTTGTGCAATCACTCGTGAGATATCAGAATTGATTACTTTTGTTTTTTTCATTATTTGTTCATCCTTTCCGCAATCAGATTAATTCATGTTTATATGGAATAGACGGTTGAGCACCAAAACGTTGAACAGTCACAGAAGAGGCTTTATTACCATAATTGATTGCTTCTTCTAGGTTGCTGAAGTCTTTGGCTAATACACTGCTCATCGCGCCTATAAAGGTATCCCCAGCAGCCGTTGTATCCACTGCATGGACTTTAAAAGCTGGTACGATCCCACTAGCGCCGTCAGCAATATCATAATAAGCGCCTTTACTTCCGATCGTGATGATCACGGCTTCAATACCTAATCCATGAAAGACTTGTGCCGCCTCTTTCAGACTTTTTTCGTCGGTAATAGTGATGCCTGTTAAGATCTCCGTTTCTGTTTCATTCGGAATGATCATGTCTGTCACTGCTAATAACTCATCCGGAACATTTTCTAGCGCCGGTGCCGGATTCAAGATCGTTTTCACGCCAGCTTCTCGAGCGATTTTGAATGCTTCGATCGTTGGTTCTATAGCGCTTTCAAACTGAGCAATAATAAAATCACTTTTTTGGATGATTGTTTTGTTTTCTTGCACTTGTGTTACGGTAAACGCATTGTTTGCACCAGCATGGATCATGATACTATTTTCACCTTGGTCATCAACAATGATATACGCTTGTCCAGTCGCTTGATTTTCTAATGTCGCTACACCAGATAAATCGATTTCTTCTTGTTCAAGTAATTCTGTCATCGTTTTTCCTGCTTCGTCTTTACCCACTCCACCAATAAAGTAAGTTTTTGCCTCCGAACGTCTAGCAGCAACCGCTTGGTTAGCTCCCTTCCCTCCACCAGCTGAAAAAGTTTCTTTCGTATGGATCGTTTCTCCAGGTTTTGGCATATAAGTCACACGGATGGTTCGATCTAAATTGATACTTCCGATAACTGTAACAGTATTCATCGTTTTCCCTCTCCTTTAACAAGAAAATCATTTTAACGTTCTATTAAAACGTTTTAACTCTACGAGAAGAATATAACATATTTTGTAAGTGATTTCAACAAGCAACTTTTCAACTATAAAACTAACTGTAATTTGTACCTTCTTTGTTCTTATATCACTAGATCAATGATAGCCAATCACTGATCTAAAAAAAAAGCACCAACCAAAAATAGGAAGTCCATTTTCGGTTGGTACGCTTTATTGTTGTCGCTGAACCTAGCAACGACAGTTTTATCTTATTATTTTTTTCCTGGCTCAGAAGCGATGATCGAAAGTTCTCCTTGAACTTTCCACTCCGTGATATCGCTTGGTAAGATCGCACTTGTTCCTTTTTCTAATGGGTATGTTTGGTTGTCTATCACCAATTCTCCCGCACCATCAATAACTGTCATCAATGTATACGGTGCTTGTTTTTTAAAGGATGTGATTCCTTTGATGTCCCATTCGTAGACGTTGAAAAATTCTGTTTCTACGTAAGTGACGATCGAAGAGTTTCCTTGACGGATCTCTTTGATCTGTAATTCAGGAGCTTTTGCTGGTACTGTTGTTACGTCGACCGATTGTTGGATGTGTAATTCCCGAGTGTTTCCTTGATCGTCTTTGCGATCATAATCATAAACACGATAAGTCGTGTCTGAACTTTGTTGTGTTTCTAAAATCATGATCCCTTTACCGATTGCATGGATCGTTCCACTTGGTACGTAGAAAAAATCACCTTTTTTGACAGGAACTTTTTTCAATAAATCATCCCAGCGACTATCTTTGATCATTTCGGCTAACTCTTCACGTGTTTTTGCATGATGACCATAGATGATCTCTGCCCCTGGTTCGGCATCAATGATGTACCAGCATTCTGTTTTTCCTAGTTCTCCTTCATGTGCCATACCATAAGCATCATCCGGATGAACTTGGACAGATAGATCATCTTCTGCATCTAAGATTTTGATCAATAGCGGAAAAACTGGTTCTGTTGGATGGCCGAATAATTCCTTATGTTCTTTCCATAGATCATCTAGTTTCCAGCCTTTGAATGGGCCATTTTCAACGACACTCACGCCATGAGGATGCGCACTGATCGCCCAATCTTCCCCAATTTTATCATTTGGGATATCAAAGCCAAAAACACTACGTAAGCGACTGCCTCCCCAGATTTTTTCTTGAAAAACAGGTTTTAAAAATAATGGTTCTTGCATACGTCAAACTCCTCTCAATTTTCAATTGCTATTATAGCATTATTTTCAGTGTAACGCTTTCTCTTGTAAATAAATTTCAATGATTTCATCCCGACATTTTAGATATTCTTCACGATGATCGTTTGGATGCAGGCGATTGGATAGAAAGATGAACGCTTCTTGATCGATTGGGTCGATCAATAGAAATGTCCCTGTATAGCCTGTATGGAATAGTAATGGGTGCCCATCCTTTTTATCTTGTTTTAAATCCCATCCGAGTGAGCGACCACCTTTACCAGTTGGCGTATGATCAGCCAATAAGGAACGGATGGTTGCCTCTTCCAAAAAATGACCAGAATCTAACTTTCCGTATTGCAGATACATCCGGACAAACTTCTCACAATCCGCAAGATCAATAAATAGACCAGCATTACCTGCATGTTCTGCTAACACTCGTGCTTTTGGATCATGTGTCAAGCCATGGATCACCTCACCAGAAGGAAGTTGTTCAGTCGGAACGATCCGTTCTGAAGGACGTGGTAAGAATAAGCTATTCATCATTCCTAACGGTGCTAGTACTTGCTCTTCAAAAAGCTCGACCGCCTCTTCCTGGAAAATCTCCTCTAACATCAATCCTAAAAGAATCGTGCCTGCATCCGTATAGCGAACTTCGATTCCTAATTGATCGCCTGGTTGAAGTTTCAAATAAGCTTCAATCAATTCTGTTTGTGATAGATGATCTCGATCAGGAATAAATGTCTGGATGTCTGAGGTATGTGTCAATAAGTGGCGAATCGTGATCGTTTGATTCTCAAAAGTCGGCAAGTACGTATGCAAAGGTTCATCTAATTCAACTTTCCCGTCTTCGATCAATCGCAAGACAAGGCTTGTCGTTGCAATTACTTTTGTCAGGGAGGCTGCATCAAAGAGCAAATCTTCGGTCATTGGTCTGATTGTAGGAATGATCTGCGCATCACCTGCGATCACTTTTTCAATCTGATCCTCTTTCATAAAAGCAGCAACGACCCCTGGATAATATCCCTCATTCATTTTTTTTAGTATATATTCTTTCGTTTTAGCGTACATAGTTTCTCCTTATTCATCTATGGATATGCTTGTTTGCTCCCCAAGCATAATTCTTTCTTCCATAAGAATCAATTGTTTTTCTCATTTATCCCAGTATTTAGTGGCTGACATAAAAAAGCAGGAAACTTTCAGCATCAGCTGAACTTTTCCTGCTTTTTCCAACGGTCGAGCAATCGACTGATCCTAGCCACTGTTCATTGGATAATATTAGTTGCTTTTGTTTCATCCACGAACCACCATTCGATGCCAATTGCATCATACAAAGTCAAAACTTTTTGTTTTTTGTCAATGTAAAAATCGATCGTTTCTGTGTTCAAATGTGCAATCAGACGTTGCATACTTTCTGGATCAACAACAAATTTCAAAAAGTCTAATCCTAAGATTTCATCAGTCGGTAAGGCAATCACTGGACTCTCAGCTTGAGTCAGTCCTACATGAAAATCACCTTTATTCAAGATAAATTCTTTCTCTTCCTCTTTATGCACAGTCAGACCTAAAAGCTCTGATAAAAATTCTCGTTCCTTTTCCATATCTAGTACATTTAGGTGGATTTTTTGGAAATAAGTACCAGCAGACAATTTCTTAAAGCGTTCATTTGATTGTCTTAATAGCGCTTCTTGGTCTAACTGTTCCGCCGCTTGTTGTTGTGAAGTGTGAGTCTCTTCATGATAGATCTCTAACATATTGCCTTCAGGATCTTTCATTAAAATACCGATTCTGCCATCACTTTCCAGTGCTTCTTCGATCGTTTGATTCGTTTGGCGAATGCGATACAGCATATCTGCCATTTCTTCTAATGTTGGAATGATCAAAGAAAAGCGGTTGAGCTTTTTGATTTCCCCAAAGTGATCATTTGCTCGTGGACTTTCCTCTAATAATAACATCTCGCTGTCATTTTCTACTGTACCGAAAATCGCTAATTCATTTTCTTCTCTCTTTAAATCGAAACCGATCGTGTCTCTATAAAACTCGATCATTTTATCACGGTCTTTTACACGTATCGCAATACTTTTCAAATAAGTAGTAGACCCCAAATCAAAAACTTTCATAATTTCTTGCTCCCCTCTACGTTAAGCTTTATTTTAACGATGCTTCTCTTTTCTTTCAAGCAATATCTTAGTTTTTGTTGAATTAATTCTTAGATTGTCTTATTTTTTAGCTAATTATCAGAATGGGAAGGGAAAATCATTCAATATGTAAGAAAAGCGGCGAATCTTTGATAAAACTTTTTTATCTTTTTAAACGCCGCTTTCCCATAATCCTATAAAGATTATTATAACTTATTTTATCTTATTATGAAGCTTCTTCTGTAAACTGACTATTATACAGATCAGCATAGAACCCATCTTTTTCCATGAGCGTATCATGGTTTCCTGTTTCAACGATCGATCCTTGGTTCATCACGATAATATTATCCGCATCACGAATCGTTGATAAGCGATGCGCAACTACAAAACTTGTACGATTTTTCAATAAACGGTTCATCGCTTTTTGAATCAAAATCTCCGTACGAGTATCGACACTTGAGGTTGCTTCATCCAAGATCAAGACATCTGGATTTGCTAAGAATGCTCGGGCAATCGTAATCAATTGACGTTGACCTTGTGAGATATTGCTTGCATCTTCATTTAAGATCGTATCATAACCGTCAGGTAATTTGCGGACAAATTCATCGACATGGGCAGCTTTCGCAGCTTCGATCACTTGTTCATCCGTTGCATCATCATTTCCATACTTGATATTGTCATAGATCGTTCCAGTAAATAACCATGTATCTTGGAGTACCATTGAAAATTGCGCACGTAATACATCACGAGAAACATCTCTCGTATCGACACCGTCATACCGAATGCTTCCGCCTGAAACATCATAAAAACGTTCCAATAGATTGATCAAAGTCGTTTTACCAGCCCCAGTCGGACCGACAATAGCGACCATTTCACCTGGCTTCACATCCAAATTGAAATCTTTCATCAATAAATGATTCGGCGTATAACCAAACTGCACATTTTCGAAACGAACTTTGTAAGGTGTATTTTCTTCGACTGGTAAACCAGATTTTTCATTGGTCATCTCTTCTTCGTCTAAGACTTCAAAGACACGTTCAGCCGAAGCGACTGTTGATTGGATCGTATTCATCAAGCTTGCCAATTGTGTGATCGGTTGAGAAAATTGCGTCGTATATTGTAAGAATGCTTGCACATCCCCTAATGCCATATTCCCATTGGCTACTTTGATCCCACCAAGTACAGCCACAAAGACGTACCCTAGATTTTTGACGAAGTTCATCAATGGCATGATGATTGCAGAAATAAACTGTGCTTTCCAACCAGAGGCATATAAATTTTGGTTTTCAATCTCAAAAACTGCTTGGTCTTTTGCTGTATGGTTGAACGTTTGGACGATCGTATGTCCAGCATAGGTTTCTTCGACTTGGTTGTTCAATAATCCTAAACTCTTTTGTTGATCCGCAAAGAAAACTTGTGATTTCGGTGCAATGATCATCACGATGATCAAGCTCAATGGAATCATCAACAACGCCACTAATGTCAGTTGCCAGCTGATGGATAGCATCATAACGATGACCCCAATCAGTGTGACCGCACTTGTGACAAATTGAGTCAAGTTTTGTTGTAACGTGCTGGCGATATTATCCATGTCGTTGATTGCTCGAGACATGATATCCCCATTCGTATGTGTATCATAATAAGAGATCGGCACACGATTCATTTTTGTCTCTAAATCATGTCTTAACTCATATACCGTACGTTGCGACACGCGAGTCATAATGAACTGTTGCAAGAAGTTGAACACGGCAGAAATCAAGTACATAACAATCACTGTCGCAATGATTTGACCAATTTTGTCAAAATCGATTGGGAATTTAGTGACTTGTTGCCCTTCTTGCATTTGTCTTGCGCCAAGCATCACACCGTTAAAAATTTCTGTGGTTGCTTTCCCTAATACTTTTGGTGTCTGGATTTGGAAGACGACAGCTGCAATCGCTAAGACAAATACAGCAATGATCGCTACTAAACGCTTAGACATATAGCCGAATAACCGGCGAACAGTGCCCCAAAAGTTTTTTGGTTTTTCTCCTTTAGCACCAATGTTACGTCCTGGTCCCCCACCCATTGGCCCTTGAGGAGGTCGATTGTTTCCTTTACTCATGCTAAATCCTCCTCTCTCAATTGTGAGTTGACGATTTCTTTGTATGTTTCATTTGTTGCTAGTAATTCTTTATGCGTTCCTTTTCCAACAAGTTTTCCTTCATCTAATACTAAGATCGTATCTGCATCCATGACGGTACTTACTCGTTGCGCCACTAAAACGGTGATACTTTCTGTCATATTTTCTTTTAATGCTTGACGGAGTTTCGCATCTGTTTTGAAGTCTAGTGCTGAGAATGAATCATCAAAGACATAGATGTCGGCTTCTTTTACTAAGGCACGCGCAATAGCTAATCGCTGTCTTTGTCCACCAGAGAAATTTCCGCCACCTTGTTCGACATGACTATCTAAACCATCTTCCATTTCAGAGACAAAGTCTTTTGCTTGGGCGATCTCTAATGCTTTCCAAATCATCTCATCTGTTGCGTCTTCTTTCCCATATTGCATATTCTCACGAATCGTTCCAGAAAAAAGGACAGCTTTTTGGGGAACAAATCCCATCAATTCACGCAAATTATATTGCGTCATATCAGTGATGCTCGTTCCATTGATCGCGATCTCACCCGATTCAATATCATACAAACGTGGGATCAGATTCACTAAAGTCGTTTTTCCTGAACCAGTACCACCAATGATAGCTACGATATCGCCGGATGACGCTTCAAAGTTGATATCTTCCAACGCTAGTTTTTCTGCACCGTGGTAACGGTAATTCACCTGTTTGAATGACAAACTTGCGTCTTTTCCAGCTAAAGCAACCGTTTCTGGTTGTTCTGGGTCAACGATACCTGCGTCTTCTTCAAGTACTTCATTGATCCGATCAGCCGAAGCTTGGGCACGAGGAACCATGATAAAGATCGCTGATAACATCATGAAACTAATCAAAATTTGCATCGCATAAGTCATGAAAGCAATCAGATTTCCGACCTCTAAGGTCATATCCGCTATGTAGTGCCCACCAAACCATGTGATCGCTACGTTCGTCCCACTCATGATCAACGTCATCATTGGCATCATTAATGCAACGATCGTGTTGACTTTGATTGCCGTATTTGTATAATCCTTATTCGCTAAATCAAAACGATTTTCCTCAAAACGTGTTTTGTCAAATGCTCGAATGACACGTACACCGGTTAATCCTTCACGAAAAACAAGGTTTAAGCGGTCCGTTTTCTTTTGCATACTCTTGAATAGCGGAACAGCAAAATACATGATACCACCGATCAAAATGATCATGACAGGAATCACGACTAAGAAAATCCTTGTCAGTTGATGGTCCTTTTGATAAGCAAGGATACTTGCCCCAACAAGAGTGATCGGCGCATTGATCATCATCCGTAAAAACATTTGCATCACCAATTGGATCTGCGTCACATCATTCGTTGTACGAGTGATCAATGAAGCTGTTCCGTACTTGTCGAATTTGTCTTTCGTCAAATTTTCGGCTTTTTGATAGACTTCTGTTCGTAATTGTTTTCCTAACTTTTGAGATTCTCGTGTAGCAAAAAACGTATTGGCAATGGCGGCTAAAATACTGATCAAAGAAAATCCGATCATGACAAATCCCGTCTGCCAAATATAGTCGACGTCACCTTTTGCTACGCCTTTGTCAATAATATTAGATGTTAACGTTGGCAAATAAAGATCTGCTAACACTTGAATAATCATAAAAACCGTTGCAGCGATTGCTGAGGTCAATGAAATTCGTTTGACAATTTTTAGCATTCGTTCCCCTTCTTTCTATTTATAAGCGCCATTTTTTATCCATGACAGTTTTAGATTGAATTCTGCAATGGCTTGTTCAACAGAATACTCCTCAGAGGTTGAAAATGATTTATAGGCATGAGCAATCGTTGTAAATAGTGTACTCATGACTAACTGAAACAATAATTCCATTTCATGGTCATCTTTTACTCTAAGATTGGAACGATCAATCAAACCAATCAACTCTTTGGACGCTTTTTTATGATTTTTATGTGGTGATGGACGATGTCCTTGTGGATGCGGCACGACTTTTCGTGAGGCACGGTAATCCATGTGCATAAAAAGATGTTTGTAAAACGCAGCATTTTCACCTTCTAGAATATCTCGAATCATTTTCCCAAAATAAAGTTCAAAACCGATAAATAAGTCTCCGTTCGATTCTTTGATTAGTTGGATCATATTTTTTGTACTATCACTACGAACGGTTTCAAAATAATAAAAATAAAGATCTTCTTTATCTTCAAAATATTGATAAAAACTACCTCTAGAGATCCCCGCAAGTTTCACGATCTGAGCAATCGAAGCTTCATTCAATGGTACTCTTGAAAATTCGACCCTGGCAGCTTCTAATAGTCTTTGCTGTTTTTCTTCAGGTAGATGAAAAAAAGTCTGTGTCGGCATCGCTGATTCCTCCCCACATAAAAATGACACACTGTCATATGACACCTTGTCATTATAACACCATATGAATGTTTTGCAAGTCATTTACATTCTTTTTTCATAATTATTAAAAAAAGAATAAATCGAGTAAAAAGATTTGTTTCTACTATTCTATGCATCTAAAATAGGATCATTATATAAAAAGGAAGAATGCCATGAACAAATCAATCACCGTCCACGAACTCTATTTCGTCTATCAAAAAAAGGATATAGTGATTTTAGATGTCCGTAAAACGAACGAGTATATAAAAAAACATTTAAGTCATTCAATATCCATTCCTATTGCCAGTTTATCCGCTCAATTAAATAATCTGGATACAAAAAAACAGTATTATATTGTTGGGGCAGCGAATCATTTAGCACAAGAAGTTACTAGTTATCTAATAGAAAATGGTCTGCAAGCGACTTATGTCGTTGACAACATGAAACTATTTGAAAATCGTGAATTAACTAGTTCTCTTTGATCTTACTGGAAAATAACTTACTTTTTATCAGTAAAAATACTTGATAGCCTTTTCTGTTTCAAGTAAACTGGTATTGTTAGCAGTAAAGTTAACAATTACGACTAAAGGAGAGAGATTATGGCATCAGTATTAGTAATCAAAGGACATCCATTAACTGCACAAGAATCACGTTCAGTTAACGCATTAACTAGTTTTTTAACTAGCTACAAAGAAAATCATCCAAACGACGAGGTAACTGTTTTAGACCTTTATCGTGATGATATCCCAGAAATTGATGAAGAATTGCTTTCTGGATGGGAAGCGCTTCGTGCAGGTGCAGATTTCTCTAGTCTATCTGAAAACCAACAACAAAAAATTGCTCGTTTCAACGAATTGACAGAGCAATTCCTAGCAGCAGATAAAATCGTTATTGCCAATGCTTTATGGAATTTGAACATTCCTACAAAATTAAAAGCTTGGTTTGATACTGTCAATGTTGCTGGTAAAACTTTCAAGTATACTGAAAACGGTCCTGTTGGCTTAGTTACTGGTAAGAAAGCACTACACATCCAATCAAACGGCGGAATCTACAATGGTCAAGATTTTGCTTCTCAATATGTAAAAGCAATCTTGAATTTTGTCGGTATTGAACAAGTCGACCAATTATTTATCGAAGGGATCGACTATACACCTGATCGTGCAGAAGAATTGATGCAAGCTGCTTTAGATAAAGCAACTGCATTTGGTAAAGACTTCTAGTCACTATTAGATAAACATTTCTCTAAAAATATTGAGAAAAGAAAAAAGGATTTCACTAAACATTCATTGCGAATGTTCGTGAAATCCTTTTTTATTTGTTGTAAAGTGGCTGTTCGGCGACGCTTAAAGTAATTAATAACCATATCTAATACTAGAAATAGCCATCAGTTCATGTAGCTTTTCGGATTGATGCTCGTTGAGAGATACACCAGCTTTTTTCAATGCATTGGATATATCTAAATTCATACGGCTTAGAATGAACGGCACTGATGCTCCATCATTTTGTAATTTTTCTAGATAAGCTTGTAAAACCTCTCTAAGAGATTCATTTCCAAGGTCTAACGCTAAATCAGCTATCAATTCATTAATGATTGTTTCTGCTCTATTACGTCGATCGTTTCCACCAGAAAACCATCTTAGATGACTCATTTACTGTTGCTCCTTCTCTTAATTTCAAGGAATATTACTATAGTCTTACGCAAAATAAACTTTGGTTGAAATCAGATGTTAATAAAAGAAAGAGTTCAAAAAACATCTATTTGTTTTTTGAACTCTTTCTTGAACCAACTAAATAAGCAATGGAGAATCCTATGAACATACCTAAAGTAATCCACCATTTGAATGGACGATTTAATAGATAGGATAAGCCCCAGTTTAAAAGTAGCGACAAAAGAAACGCACTAAAAATCATTTTCAACTCTTTCATACGTCCCCCATTTTTATCCCACTAAACAGCTTTGGCATGCTAGCGTGTTGGTTCAAGATAAGATAGAAATCATTTTACTCTAGGCTATATTTCCTTCTTTAATTTTCAACATTACGAACATAGTCATCAAAATACTGGATCAAATCATTTTTGATCTTTTGGTATTCTTCTTCACTATACTCTTTGTCTTCGATTTTTCCTTGAAAAAACGGAATCTCTAATTCTTCACGTAAACGGTCTAACACTTCTTCTTTATTCATGTCACTACTCCTTAATCAAAGTAAACACAGACACACTCAGGTGCATAGATGTCTTTTTGGATCAATGTCAATTCTCCAGTTGTAGCATCACGTTTATACAAGGTAAGATTATCCGTATTCTGGTTGGCAGATACCACGTAATCATTTTCTGGATCTAAGGCGAAATCTCTTGGGAAATCTCCTTCAGTTGAAATTGTTTGTACGTGTTCTACATGTGAACCTTCTTCATTCACAGCAAATACAGCAATCGAATTATGTCCCCGATTTGATGCGTAGACAAAACGTCCATCGTTTGAAATACGGATGGCGGCACCACCATTTTCTTCGGTGAATCCTTCAGGCAATGTACTGATTTTTTGTACTTCTTTGAATTCGCCTGTTGTTTTATCATAGGAAAGAACACGAACTGTACTGTCTAACTCACCAAACAAATAGGCGAATTGATTATTAGGATGAAAAACTAAATGACGTGGGCCGGTTCCTGGCTCTACTTCTAATACAGCTTTTAAAGCTAACTTACCATTTTCATCTACATCATATGTGTACACACGATCAGTTCCTAAATCACAGACCGCTAATCGTTGGTCAGGTGTTAAGTCTGTGTAATGGACATGGGCATGATCTTGGTTTTTGTGTGGACCAGTCGGTTCTTGGTGAAAGACTGCGTCTGTCGCCTCTAAACTACCGTCTTCAGTGATACGGTAAACATTGACTTCCCCTTTATGATAATTTGCTCCATAAACCAGTTGGCGTTGCTCATCGACTGTCACGTAACACAAAGGTGCGCCTGCTTCTGTTACCGCATTCAAAAAATTGTAAGAATCATCATATGCAGCTACCCCACCTAAGCCATCAACACTGGTTACTGAATACAGATTGCCTGCCTGACTTTTTGCCACATACGTTGGGCTATTTTCTTTAGCAACTAATGTTAGATTCTCTAAAGTTCCTTTATCTGTATCTAATTCGATTTGATAAATCCCTTCACTTTTTCGTCTTGTATATGTTCCTAGAATGATTTTTTTTATCATTTTGATCCTCCTCAAATTAAGAATTCTAATTTATTCTATCATACATCCATTCATGACGTTAATCAAAGAGAATATGTTATACTGTTTTTGTAACCATAGAATCATTGATTTTTTAGGAGTAAAGGAGAGAAATGAGATGACTCAAGCAACGATATCAGAAATTGGCACCTCAGCAATCAATTCAGAGGAACCTATGCTGATTTTATTCGATCAGTCGGCAACATCCGCGTTGCGTGACTATACGATCATTCAAGAATTTAGTACAAAAGAGAATTTTTCACTTAATCAAGGTGATCAAATTTCTTTTGATCATCAAGAATATACTATCGAACATGTTGGTCCTTTGGCCAATGAAAACTTAACAACGGTTGGTCATGTGACTCTAGTTTTTGAAGAACCACCAGCAGGTGACAGAATCGTCAATGGAATCTATTTGTCCCCCTATCAACTACCAGAAATCGCTGTTGGCACGACCATCGATTATAAGCAGGTGAACTAATGGAAGAGGATAAAAAGAGAAAAATCAAACCTGTTTCATGGTTTTGGCGTTGGTTTTTGAATAATCAAGTAGTCACGGCTTTATTAGTCGTTCTTTTGGTCTTACTGATCGTTTTTTTGTTTACAAAAGTTTCTTATCTTTTTGAACCAATTTGGCAGTTTCTAGCAATCGTTGGTTTACCGATCATTCTATCAGGTATCTTATATTACCTGATGAATCCTGTCGTCGATTATTTTGAAAAGAAAAAGATTCCAAGGCTCTACAGCATCATCGGTTTATTTATACTTGTAGTCGCTTTGATCGTCTGGGGAAGTGTAGTGATCATTCCGAAAATCCAAGAACAAACCGTCAGCTTTGTCAGCAATTTTCCACAATACGTTGAGACCATCGATGACAAGTTAACCGAGATTTTTCGTGATCCACTATTCAGTCAATTCAGAGAGCAACTGGAAAATACAGGCGATCAATTTATGAATTCTGCTGGCGATATTTTACAAAATCTATCGAAAAGCACCGTTCAAAGCTTAGGTAGTTTTGTTGGCGCTGTAGCTACGATCGTTGTTGCCGTATTGACGATGCCGTTTATTTTGTTTTATCTGTTGAAAGATGGAAAACAATTAGCACCTTATTTGGTCAAGTTCTTACCCACTCGTATGAGAGTGCCTACGTTAAAAGTCTTAGGTGAGATGAACAACCAAGTCTCTTCTTATATTCGTGGACAGTTGACTGTGGCTTTCGCAGTTGCGGTGATGTTCATGATCGGATTTGCAATCATCGGGTTAGATTATGCTGTCACTTTAGGAATCATTGCCGGTTTCTTGAACTTGATCCCTTACTTAGGCTCATTTTTAGCGATGATCCCTGCGGTATTTTTAGCCATCGTTGCAGGACCAATCATGTTGGTCAAAGTATTGATCGTTTTCGCCTTAGAGCAAACCATCGAAGGCCGTTTGATCTCGCCACTTGTACTTGGCAATCAGTTGTCGATCCATCCAGTGACGATTTTACTTGTCCTATTAACATCTGGAAAATTATTTGGTGTGGTCGGTGTGATTTTAGGGATACCTGTCTATGCCGCAGCGAAAGTATTGATTTCTCACATTTTTGAATGGTACACTACGATTTCTTCTCTTTATGAAGAAAAGCAACAAGAATAAATGAAAAGCCGAGATGATCGAGAATAGGAAACCTATTCTCAGTCGTCTCGGCTTTTTGATTATTTCATCAATAAGTTCGTCATTTTTTGGATCGCTGCGGAAATATCATCTGTCGCTTGGTCTTGTTTTGCTTCTGACGCATCAAATTGTGCAGCATCGATGCCTTTTTCTGGTTGGATGCTTTGAGTCATTTCTTCACAACCAGCTACATAATTTTTGTAGGCTTTTTCAAAGTTCTTATGGATACCCATTACTTTGGCTGGTGGACGCAACGTACTGATTTTCTTTAGCATATTACGATATTTTTCAGTACCTTGATCAAATAACTCAACCGTCTCAACAAGCTCGGCTTGCGTTAGTTCAGCTGTTTTCTTTTGATCGATTGCTTCTCTGATTTTTTCATATTTTGGGTGCATCGTTTCGCCGATTGCTTCTGTTTCTTTCACGATTTTATCGACTGTCTGCACGTAATAACCGAGATTCGGTAACATAGGTTTTCCTACTTTCTTCTTTTTCTTTCTCTATTTTACCTGTTTATTCTAGTAGAAAACAAGTCATTACATCAATAAAATGTTATTTTTATCGTTTATTTTTCATAAAATCCTGCATCTAAACTATATTGTTCTCCTGAAACTAGATCATATTGGATCAAGCGATACGCCTCGTATACTTCCTCTTGTGCCTGATTCAACTGAGCATCTTTTCCCCATTGGCCATTTTGAAAATACAGTTCTCGTTCGAACGCGGGAATAGCCGACTCCATTTCAAGCAGTAATTGATAAAAACCAGTGGTCTTTTGATTCGTTTGTTCTAAAAGATTCGCTGCAAAATAAAAAGGGCTAGTGACTGCATCGCTGGTTTCACGTTTCTCTAACTCACCTGCTGTATCGAACATGAGAAACTCTGTCTGATGTAAGGCTTGTTTCTCATTTTTATTTTTGATCTCGTCCGAATAGATCCCCGGTAAATGATCTCCCCAAAAAACGACTAGCGTTCTTCTTGGAGTATCTTTCAGCGCTTCAGTGAATGCTTTCAATGCTTGACTACTATAAGCAATATCTTGCAAATAATTGTTGAGTGTGTCTGTTCCAGTATCATCTTCTGTTGTAGCCGAAAAATCTAATTGCGAATACTTGCCTGCATAAGGCATATGGGTCTGCATCGTGACCAGATGGACAAACTGAGGCGTTTCCTCATCTTTTAATAAGTCTAAAATTTCTTTATAGGCAGACTCATCTGAAATATATGGATTATTATCAATAGTATCGGTGTAAGTCATATTTCCCTCGCTGATAAACGTATCAAACCCTAGCGTCTGATAGACATCTTCACGTTTATACATCGATGTATTATAAGGATGGATCGCCGTTGTTCGATAGTTTTGTGCATTAAGCGTGGAAACAAGCGATGGTAATTGATCCAGCTTGGGAACGAGCATCGTATATGGTGTGGTCATTTGACCATTGAATAGTGCCATGGATAGACCCGTTAAGGCTTCAAATTCAATATTTGCTGTTCCACCACCATAATTTTGCGAAAGCATTCGGCCACTATAGGTTTGATTTGCCACTTCACGATAGTCAGCTAAGGGATCACCGGTCACCGTGACACCGTTTAGATGACTTGGATCAGAAAAGCTTTCACTCATCACATAAATGATATTTGGCTGCTCATCACTTGCCGTTTGATTTTTTTCGTCTGCGATTGCTTGATATTTTTCAGTGATTTCACTGATTTTTTCTTTTGAATAACCTTCTGGTCGTTCCATCGGTTCAACTTTTAGATTGTACAAAAAGCCACCAATGAATCCTGTATTATAATAATTCATTTTTTGACTATAAGGAATCCACAAAGCCGTTTGATTATAAGCTTTACGCAACAAATTATTGGGATTATTGAAGTTACTGAAATAACCCATCATTGCAACGGTCATCACTAAAGTCAAGATACGATAGATTTGGAATGTTCGATCTTTTTTGAAACTACGGACAATTGCCCAGACTACTCCCCCAAAGGCAAGTGCCGCTATTAGCATCAACCCAATAAAAATCGGTGTTCCGGTCATGTCTTTGAGTAAATTGAACTCTGTGATCATCTTTAAGTCATCTGGATAGATTGGTTCTTGTCGATAGCTCATTTTTAAGTAATTCGCAAAACCTAATATACCGATACTTACGAGATAAAAAAGCAGACCAAATAAGTAAGAACCCGCGAAAGCGACCATAAATAAGAAGACAGTAAGTAATACGAAACAAGCAAGTAAAAATTTTTCTGTGTGCCATGAAAAAGCAAATTTCAAGGCTAAATCAACCGAAAGATTATTCTGGCACCATTGTAAATACAAATTGCTTATAAGTATCACTAAGACTGTTACTACCCCCAGAGTAGTGATTCGTAAAATTTTTTGTTGTTTGGTTGAAAGCTTATCTAAATGTTTGTTCAAGAGAGCGCTCCTTCACTTTTTCTAAACTACTTTAACGCCTATTTTATTCTAGTCGCTTCACAAATGAAAGTAAAGTTCAAAAAACAAGTAGTCTGAACGGCCAATTTTATAAAAAAATAAATAGAAAACAAAAGGAATGAAACTGTGTCTTAGTCTCTCCAGCTCGCAAAGAATAAGCGGTAATAGCCACAATTTTGAACAACAAATTGTGGCTATTACCGCTTATTTCTTGAAGGGCTTTATGTCACTTTGATTGAAATGATGCTCAAATATCAGCCGAATACGCAACTGGTTCACCAAAAACTGGGAACCCCTCTGTGTCCCACGAAAATACTTGTGCGTTGGCATGACGATTGGGATTGTTCAGAGGATCGATTCCTTCATTTTTTTCTGGTCGTGCATGGTAAACTAATACATCTTCTTTGCCATCTTCTGAGCGAGTAAAGGAGTTATGTCCCGGTCCAAACTGCTTATTTTTCTCCGAAGAGACAAAGACAGGTTCAGGGTTCTTATGCCAAGAATAACCATCAAGTAGATCCGCTGACTCTTCTGCCCACAGCAAACCCATCGCATAATTTTCATCAGTGGCACTCCCTGAGTAAGTGATGAATATTTTCCCATTACGAACCAGTACGGCTGGTCCTTCATTGACTGCAAATCCTTGCTTTTCCCAAGGAAATTCTGGGATGGCTAATAATAGTTGTTTCCCGGTCAGTGTCCAAGGATTTGCCATTTCTGATAAATAGAGATTGGAGTTCCCCGGAATGCGTGGGTCTAATTGCGCCCAAACATAATACAACTTTCCTTGATGTGTAAAAGTCGTGCCGTCTAAACTAAACGTATCTGTAGCCGTGTTGATTTGCCCTTTTTCTTCCCACTCAGTATTCATTGGATCAATTGACGTGTTTTCAAGAACGAACATCCGATGGTGATGATCACGATCACGAATCTCTGCATGATCACTGGCTGCAAAATAGATATACCACTTTCCTTGGATATAATGGATTTCTGGTGCCCAGATCAACTGACTCATGGGTCCAGTTTTAGGTGCATGCCAAACCAGTAACGTTTCTGCATGCTTCAAGCCATCGATCGTTTTCGCACGTCTTAATTCGATGGACTGATAACCAGGTAGAGAACCCGTAAAATAATAGTAGCCGTCCGTATGTTTGTAGATCCAAGGATCGGCTCGTTCAAGGACGATTGGATTAGCATAAGTTGTTTTTTTCATAAAGGTTCCTCACATTTTTTTAGTCTGATGACATTCCAAGAATATGCTTCAAGCACCATATGGATCGTGTTCTTTTCATTTACATCGATTACTTGTTCTATCGGCTGGATCGTATTCGGTGCGTCTTTCGTATTTTTATCAAGTAAATGATCACTTTTTACGACTAGTTGGACTGCTTTAGTCTCCAGCTCAAAATCATGCGTTGTCGTAATGGACACTTTCTCTTCTGTGCGATTCACTAGAAACAGTACGATTTCTTGCTCATTTTCGACAACGACGCTATCAATGATCGGCACTTCTTTTCCAGTATCACAGTCATAAGTGGGACAAAACGTTTGTTGATCTAATACAGTGCCTTTCGCATATTTTGCCAGATGTTGCATCACATAATAGGTCGGATTTACCCATGCGATCCCATTTTTCTCTGTTAGGATAAGCGGGATGGTATTGACTAAAAGCGATTGGCAAGCAATTTTGACACGATCTGCATGCCGTAAAATCGCAAGACCCAATGTGCCGAACAGTAATGTATCTTCCATAGTGAACTGGCACCAATCGATTGGTGACCCCTCTTGGAATTTTTGATAGGTTTGTTCTGGTTGGCTATGAACATTCCATTCATCAAAAGCTAAGTACATCGTCTTGTCACTGCGTAGATAGCCTTTCACATAGTCACACGTCGCAATGATTTCTTCGATTTGTCGATCAAACCGTTCCGCTTTAGCTAAGTAAGTTTTGGTATCTGCTCGCTCATTTTTTGGAGGTTTAGTCAAATCTTCTTCGTCATATTTATCGATGTAATTATGCAAAGCAATATAATCTACGTTTTCATATGCTTCTTCTAAAGCGATTCGGTCCCATTCAGGATAAGACGCTAAGCGTGGCGTCGAACTACCGACTAAAATCGTTTCGATCGATTCATCGACTAATTTCATCGCTTTGGCAGATTCATTGGCTAAGCGACCATACTCATAGGCACTTTTTGCGCCAATTTGCCAGGGACCGTCTAACTCATTTCCTAAGCACCAAAGTTTCACGTTAAAAGGTTGCTCTTGTCCGTTTTGTTTGCGTAACTCACTCCAAGAGGTTCCTTGAGGAAAATTACAATACTCTACTAGATTACGCGCATCATCGATTCCTTTTGTGCCTAGATTTACCGTCATGATTGGCTCCGCTTCTACCATATCTAACCATTTGAAAAATTCATGTAGCCCGAATGTATTTGGTTCGATTCCTTGCCATGCAAGATCGATTTTTTTTTGACGCTCGGTGACTGGACCAATCGTATCTTGCCAGTCATACCCTGAGGTAAAATTCCCTCCAGGATAACGGATCACCCCTAAAGACAGTTCTTTTACATAAGAAAGTACGTCCTGTCGAAAGCCATTCTTATCCGCGGTCGGATGTCCTGGTTCAAATATTCCGTTATACACGACACTTCCCATATGTTCAACAAAAGAACCGAAGAGTCGTGGACTGATTGCTCCTTTAGAAAATCCTTGACGTACCTTTAGTTCAACTTTTTTCATTGCCACACTCCTTTCCTATTATTGTTTCCCACTAAATGATTGATCAACCACCAAACCCCACCTGCTAATACAAAAATAATCGGCGGAAACATAAACACAAGCACAAGAAAAACTAATAATATGCCACAACATACAAGATTCTTCAAAAAGTTGGTCAACACCCACCACGTACTTTCTTGAAAAAGTTCCTTTCCGGAAAGCACGTCATTTTGGGCAAGAGAGCTACACCAAGAAAGTAAAAACATCGTAAAAACCAACATTGTTACATACCCACAAATCACTAACCAAATAGCAGATTCTTGCAAAATAAGATTCATCGCAAAATAACTGATAATGGTCACGCAACTCATCACTAATTGAAGAAAAAACTTACGCTTAAAGCCTTGCAAAAAGGAATAGCAAACATGCCCTGATTCGCCATTCTTCCATTTATTCAATGCTGTAAAGACCCCTGTTGTGGCTGGTACTACTGTGACTAAAGGCAAAGAAACGACGACCCATAAAATACCTAATAAGATATGATCGGAAATTTGGATCAATTGACCATACCATTTTGTTTCGACTAATTTCATTTTCTCACTCTTTCATGCCAGACATTGCAGTTCCTTGTACAAAGTATTTTTGAGCAAAAATATAAATGATCAACAATGGCAACATCGAAATAACTGTTCCTGCCATCACCGGTCCATAAAATGAAATATTTTGTCCGGTGAATAAAGCTAATCCTGCAGGTAACGTCCGCATTTTCGAACTTGTTGTCAAAATCAAAGGATACAATAAATCATTCCAACTGTTCATCAACGTAAAGATTGCTAGTGATAGAAGTGTTGGCTTACTCAAAGGCAACATGATCTTCAAGAAAATCTTGAACTCACCTAACCCGTCAATACGTGCAGCTTCTTCCAATGAATCTGGTAAAGTCACAAAAAACGACCGCATCATAAATATCCCAAAAGCAGTGGTCATCCGAGGAATGATCAATCCGGCATACGTATCTAACATACCTAAAAAGTTTGCTTGGATGAACAGTGGGATCATGAAGACTTGAAATGGGATCATCATCGTTAACAAAACAAAGTAAAACAACACAGATTTCCCTTTGAAGCGCATCCGAGCAAAAGCATATCCTGCAAGAGAATCAAAGAAAACAGAAGTGATCACTGTCCCACCTGCAAAGATTACTGTGTTTTTGATGTAATCTAACAACGGAATAGTCGTCCAAACCTTGATATAATTCTCAAAGGTATATTCATCTGCAAAAATTCTCGGGGGAAAAGAAATAATGTCTTTTTCATATTTGAACGAGGAAATGATCAACCATAGAAAAGGAAAAGCGATAATCAATAATACGAGTAACATTCCGACGACACGCAACCATTTCTTTCCATCAAACTTTTTCCGACGATTCGTTGAAACTGCTGTATAACTTTCCGAAAGCATATTATTACTCCCCCCTATTTCATTTGTTTTTCTTTTCTTGACATATACAAGTTAGTCGAAATTGCCAGCACAGCTACGATAACAAACAATACTGAAGATAATGCGGAAGCATAGCCTAACTCATATGGAGCGGTGAAGCCGCGACTATAAATGTATTGGACAGCTGTTTCCGTTTTGAATTGTGGGCCACCGTTCGTTGCCACATATACTTGGTCAAACACTTGCATGGAACCAATCAGATTGGTCAAGATACAAAAACCAAGAGATGGGACGATCTGCGGTAACGTGATATTAAAGAATTGTTGACGATTGGTTGCTCCATCCATTTGCGCTGATTCGTAAAGCGAAGGGGAGATTCCTTGAATAGCAGTGATCAGGATCGTCATCGTGACACCGAAATTTTTCCAAACCGTCATCAGCGCAACTGTTGGCATTGCTAACGTTGGATCGCGGAAAAATTGTGGAATCGGCAAACCTACTTGTGAGAAAAGGTAAGGGATAGCCCCAACGTTTGGGTCAAGCAACATTGAAAAGATGATTGCAATGGATGTTAAGGAACAAATAACAGGGATATAAAAAGTTGAGCGACAAAAGCGATTGAAACGAGTATTCTTTGACAAGATCACCGCAGCTAATAAACCAACGATAATCTGTGTTGGTGTTTCAAGTAAGGTAAAATACAACGTATGGAAAAGTGAATTGACCGCACGTTCATCCCCAAAGATCCGCAAAAAGTTATCCATGCCTACGAACTCTCTTGAAGTAAAAAAGATGTTCAAATCAGTAAAACTGATCGCAAATGTACCAATCAGTGGCACCACTGTGAATAACAGTAGAATCAAAAAGGATGGCACTAAAAACAAATAAGCCGCTCGATCCGGTCGGTTCCAGTATCTGGTGAATGCTTTCATTTCGTCTATTTCCCCTCTTTCTTATTCGATGGATTCCTTGATGAAAAGTTCAAGCGATAAAAAATCAGACCAAGAAAGGAAAGAAGTTTTTCTCGAAAAAGGAAAGCGAAAGCGATAAATAAGTTTTTGAAATTTATAGACTTTCGCCTTATCTTCTACGAGATTACTTCTGTTTCCTTTGTTGTTTTGATTTCATTGTGAACTGTTACTCGATTATTCCTTTAGTAGATCATTGATCTGATCATCTGCATCATTCATGAGTTGCTCTGGATCTTCACCAGCCAACAATTTTTCGATCAATGGATTGATGATGTCATTATTGATTGCTGCGATCTTCGTGAATCCTGGTAGATAAGGTTCAGCATATTCCATTTGTTTGGATAGTTCCGATACGATAGGATCATTCTTCACTTCTTCATCTTCTGCGACAGATGATAAATAGGCAGGGAAGCCATTTTCAATACTCCATTTTTTACCGATTTCACTTGTGTTCCAGTATTTTAGGAATTCATAGATTGCCTCTTTTTTGTCACTATCTGTACTTGCTGGGATGGCATAACCAACACCATCTAAAATCGCTGTTTTTTCACCGTCCGCACTTGCTTGCGGTAATGTCGTTACACCATAATCGATTTCGTTTGCTTTCAAGCCGTTATTCAACCACGGTCCGTTGATGATGATCGATAATTGTCCAGCGTTCATCAAGTTATCCATTTCTGCTCCTGAAATCGATTCTGGTCCTGCTTTATCGACATGGATCATTTTTTGGATGGCTGTTAATGTTTCAAGATTTTCTGGTGAAGCGAACTCAGATTTTGTATAGTCATCGCTGACAAGTTTTCCTCCATTTGCCTTCATCCAGTTATAAAGTGGTGCAGTACCGTCTTTATTGAAGACAAAACCTGAGACATTTTTACTACTATCGGTCAGTTGCGGAGCCATCTCTGTTAATTCTGTCCAAGTAGTTGGTGGTGTTGTTTCATCCAAGCCAGCTTGTTTGAATAATTCTTTGTTCCAATACATATACATCCCTTGTACTTGCATCGGAATAAAGTATTGCTGATCATCCACCATTCCTAGATCTACCGCAGTATCTTTGAAATCTCCTTTATCCACACCGTCATATTCCCAGAAATCATCTACAGGCTGTACAGCCCCATTCTCCACATATTGAGCAAAATCAGCGTAGTTCAGTGCAACAAAATCTGGCGCTTTTTTTGAAGAAATAGCCGTTGGTAATTTTTCATTCAAATTAGCCCATGTCATCACATCCATCTCAATCGTGATGTTTTTGTCATTATTCTTATTAAAATCATTGACGATTTCTTGTAAGATTTCCCCGTCAGAAGCTGTAAACCCATTCCAAAAAGAGAGTGTGACTTCTCCGTCATTTTTACTTTGGGAAGAAGCCCCACCGCCACAAGCACCTAATATTCCAGTCGCAGCCAACAACAATGAACCAATAATCAATTTTTTTCCTCGCATCTCTATCTCCTCCTTATTTGTTCGGGGTCAATCTTGTACGGATCACATTCCAAGATAACGGTTTCAATTTGCAATTCAACTGATTTTCTTTATGTTCGTAGGCTTTTGAAGACACAGGTTTGATTTGCTCATTTCCTGCTTGATTGACCGCTTTGATTTCATAGCCAGACATCTCTGAAAACTCGATGACTTCCTCAATCTTTAAGTCAGAAAATTGTAGATCTAAACTCATCTCTTCTTCTCCACGATTCACTGCAAAGATCACCAACTCATTTTTTTCTTCATTGAGTACTGCGATACTTTCTAAATATGGGACTGTATCAAATTCACTCGTTGCATACGTATCGACAGTGATTTCAGGTCGTAAAGCAATACCTTGTCCTAAAGTCGCGACTTGCATAAATGGATAATAGATTGTTTGACGCCATGCTTCACCGTCTTCTTCTGTCATGATCGGCGCAATCACGTTGACTAGCTGCGCCAAACAAGCAATCTTTACTCGATCAGAATGTTTTAACAAAGTGATCAATAAACAGCCCAATACTAAAGCATCCTCAAAATTATAGTGATCTTCTAATAAAGGTGGGGCAACTTGCCATGGCTTGACTGTTTGATCATGTTCTGTCGAATGATACCAAATATTCCATTCATCAAAAGATAGATTGATTTGTTTCTTGCTGTGTTTTTTCGCCTTGATTGCATCACACATCGCAACAACACCAGAGATGAACTGATCCATATCGACTGAACGAGCTAAATAATTTTTCAAATCATTTGTTTGATTGCCATAATACTGATGCAATGAAAGATAATCGATTTGTTCATAGGCTTGATCCAATACAGTCAATTCCCACTCACCGAATGTCGGCATTTGACTATTCGAGCTACCACATAAAACGACTTCGATCGATTCATCGACAAGTTTCATTGCTTTCGCTGTTTCTTCTGCCAGCCGTCCATACTCCGCTGCTGTCTTATGACCGATTTGCCAAGGACCATCCATTTCATTGCCTAAACACCACGTCTTGATCGCAAAAGGTTCGGTTTGTCCATTTGCTATTCTTTGCTCACTCCAATAAGTACCACTAGGATAATTGCAATATTCTACTAGATTTCTTGCAGCATCTAAGCCACGTGTTCCAAGATTGACCGCCATATTGATCTCAGCGCCCACTTCTTGACACCACGCAGCAAATTCATGCACACCCACTTGATTTGTTTCTAAAGATCGCCAAGCAAGGTCTAATCTTTTCGGCCGCTCCGCTATAGGACCCACGCTATCTTCCCAATTGAACCCAGAAACAAAATTCCCACCTGGATACCGGATCAATGGTACCGATAATTCTTTGACCAGCTCCATGACGTCTTGGCGAAATCCCTTATCATTTGCAGTCGGATGATCCGGTTGATAGATCCCTCCATACACTGCACGTCCCATATGTTCAATAAACGAGCCATACAAACGACGATCGATTTCCCCTATCTTTTGCACACGACTAACTGACATTACAGCTTCCATGATTCCCCTCCTTTAATTTATACATGAATCATATCTTTCTTTGAAAGCGTTGTCAATAATAATATTATTAAATATAAAAATATTTTTACATTATAATTAACATAAATATTAATTATAAATATTAGTTTTATGATATTAACCTATAAATTAATATTTATGTTAATATATAGTTAAACAAAAACCTAAATAAGAGGTGAAAAATCATGCAACTCCAAATCAATGAAGAATCATTACCTGTTTATGAAGCTTTAGCTAGTAAAACAAGGATAAAAATCATCCAGTTACTTTCAAAAAACAAAATGAATATCAAAGAGCTTGCCCAAGCACTCGGTATCAGTAGTGCGATTACAACAATGCATGTAAAAAAACTTGAAGAAGCAAATATCATCAAATCTGAAAAAATAGGTCAAAAAAAAATTTCCAGCTTACGTGTCGATAAAATCAACATCACGTTTCCAGAAAAAATCTTCAATGCCTTTGATACGAAAGAAACATCGATCCCTATCGGTCATTATACCCGCTATTCAATCGAGCCGACATGCGGTCTGGCAACGATCCATGATTTTATCGGCAAAGTCGATGAACCACGTTACTTTGCCGATCCACGACGAATGGATGCACGGATTCTGTGGTTTACAAGCGGATTTGTTGAATATCAAACACCAAACTTCCTAAACGAAGAAGATACTTTGGAAATGTTGGAATTGTCCGTTGAGCTGTCTTCCGAGTTTCCCTTTTCGAACGACAATTGGCCATCGGATATCACTTTCAGCCTAAACGGCGTGGAATTAGGTAACTGGACAAGCCCAGGAGATTTCGCAGACATTCGTGGAAAACATACCCCAGACTGGTACCCAGATAATCTAAATCAATACGGACTATTGAAAACAATCCGTATCACTAAACATTTGACCAATATCAACGGCGAACCATTATCTGAAATCACGATCAATGACATCCCAAGAAACGAAGACGTCTGGACCTTCCGCATCGAAGTCAAAGAAGACGCCAAAAACGTCGGTGGCTGCACCCTATTCGGCAAAGGCTTCGGCAACTACGATCAAGATATCAAGATGAAGGTGTATTATAGTTAAGGTTGTGAAAAAAGCGTCTTGACCTGAGCAGTAAGCTGGAAAATCAGAAAATAGCTTTCCATATTTTTCAGCTTAATGTTGAAGGTCAGCTTTTTGAACACCGTTTATCTAGGTTGTGAGAAAGCCGTTTAGCTCCAAGTAGTAAGGCAGAACTTGAGAAAATAGCCCCTCATATTTTTTCAAGTTTTGACTTACTATTGAAGGAGCTGGCTTTCGAACACTGTTTATCTGGGTTGTGAAAGAAGCGTTCAGCACTGAGTAATAATATCAATGAAAAGGAGTAATTTTATGGCTATCTATTCAAATAGTATTATGACAGATTCACCTTTATTATTTATTTCCGGACAGACACCTCAAAAAAGGGATTACATTCCCGATGGTATCGATGAGCAAATACAAATCGTTGTTGAAAAAATAAATTCCATCATTATGGATAACAAAGCAAGTACCCAAAATATTGTTAAAATGAACGTGTATTTAACTGATGCTTCCTTTTTAGGATCGCTTAGGACGACACTTATAAAAATGTATGGAGAAAATAAACCGGCAATGACAGTAGTAATAGTAGCCGGATTGATTGATCCAAGATTCAAAGTAGAAATAGATGCTATTGTCGCTATCAAATGATTTTTTTAAGGAACATTGATTTGTTTCAAACTGCCGAAGAGTGCCAATCAAGGATAGCCAATCCTATTTTGTTTCTTTCAATACTGACTCTTCTAATGTGGACAACTTGTTTTTTAAGCCTTCTTTTCTATGAGAATGAAGCAAAGCAATAAAAATTTCCATCTTGAAAATACACTGGAGAGCAAAAAACGAATACAAACAAAAACAAACCGTGAATCCCTTGATCAACAAAGGATTCACGGTTTATTTGATTATTTTTTCACTTCATTTATTTCCAAAAATCATCAAAGATCGAAATTGGCAAATGACGTTTATGCTGTGTTTTATTCCACCATTGCTCGATTTTTTGCTGTGCATCTGCAGGAATTTCTTTTCCTTCCAAATAGTCGTCGATTTCATCATATGTGACACCTAATGCGACTTCATCAGCAATCATCGGCTTGCCTTCTTCAAGGTCAGCTGTTGGCACTTTGGTATAGAGATGTTCTGGCGCGTCTAAAGCCTTCAACAATGCTTTTCCTTGGCGTTTATTCAAGCGGAACAATGGCAAAATATCTGCCCCACCGTCACCATATTTCGTAAAGAAGCCAGTAATATTTTCAGCTGCGTGGTCGGTACCGATCACAGCCCCTGCGCGTTGTCCTGCAACCGCATATTGCGTGATCATTCGTTGACGCGCTTTAATATTTCCTTTATTGAAATCACTGATTTCTACACCTGCTTCAATCAACGCTTGCGTTTGCGCATCTACTGCAGGTTTGATATTTACACGTAATTGGACGTCTGGTTGGATAAAATCTAACGCAGCTTTAGCATCTTCTTCATCTGCCTGTTCTCCATAAGGCAAACGTACACCGATGAACTGGTAACTGTCATCTTTCGTTTCTTCCCGCATTTCTTCCATTGCTAATTGAGCTAAGCGTCCAGCTAAAGTAGAATCTTGTCCTCCACTGATACCTAAAACCAAGGTTTTTAAGAAGGGATTCTTTTTCAAATATTCTTTCATGAAATCGATACTCACACGAATTTCATTTTGAGGATCGATGACTGATTTCACGCCTAATTCTTCGATGATTGCTTGTTGTAAATGATTCATCTTCCATTCCTCCTATAGTTCATTCGTTAATTGTGTGACGCTTTTTTTCATTCGTTCCATGATTGCCATCTTATGATTCCAGCAATCTGTTGATAGATCCACAGGATATTTTTGCGGATTCAAATCACGTTTGTATTCTTCCCAAAGAGAATCTAAGTTTCCTCTGCTATACTCTTTGATTTCTTCTAATGTCGGTAAGTCATAGACTCTCGTTCCTTCAACAAAAATATCTTGTAAAATTGGCCGAGCTGTAAAATCACGAACGGTTTTATTGATAAAGGTATGTGTCGGGTGGAACATGAAGATCTCTTCTTCTTGTCGAGGATCTTCATCCCATAGCGTCACATAATCGCCTTCTGATTTTCCATCAAAGTTACGAGTGATACGCCATACTTGTTTTTTACCTGGTGTAGTAACTTTTTCTGCATTGCTAGACAATTTGATCGTATCGATCATTTCACCTTGTTCATTTTCGATGGATACCAGTTTGAAGACTGCACCTAAAGCCGGTTGGTCATAGGCGGTGATCAACTTTGTTCCCACGCCCCAAACATCGATTTTCGCTTTTTGCATTTTTAAGTTTAAAATCGTCGCTTCATCTAAATCATTTGAGGCATAGATTTTCGCTTCTGTAAAACCAGCGGAATCTAATTGTTCTCTGACCCGTTTCGAAATATATGCCATATCGCCACTATCGATACGTACACCTTGGAAATTGATCTTGTTGCCAAGTTCTTTTGCCACACGGATCGCACTAGGAACACCCGATTTCAAGGTATCGTAAGTATCCACTAGAAAAACACAATCTTTATGTGTCTTTGCATACGCCATAAATGCTTCATAGTCATTCCCATAACTTTGAACAAGAGAATGAGCGTGGGTACCGCTTGCTGGAATCCCGAAAATTTTCCCTGCACGAACATTGCTCGTTGCATCTGCTCCACCAATGTAAGCAGCACGAGTACCCCAAACCGCAGCATCCAATTCTTGCGCACGACGTGTACCAAACTCCAATAATGGATCGTCACCGATCACTGATTTGATACGAGCCGCTTTCGTCGCGATCAACGTTTGAAAGTTCACCATATTCAATAAGGCTGTTTCTACTAATTGACAATGGGCTAATGGACCTTCCACTTGGATCAATGGCTCATTCGCAAAAACAAGTTCTCCTTCACGAGCGGAACGGACAGTCGCTTTGAATTTGAATTCACGTAAATACGTCAAAAAACCTTCCGGATAAACAGCCATCTCACGAAGATACGCAATATCTGTATCTGTAAATGTCAAATTTTCTAAATAATCTACTAATCGTTCTAACCCTGCAAAAACAGCATAACCATGATTGAATGGCATCTCGCGGAAGTAACATTCAAAAACTGCATGTTTATCTGCTCTATCTAGTTCCCAGTAAGTCTGCATCATGTTGATCTGGTAAAGATCCGTATGTAGCGTCAAACTGTCATCTGAGTAAGTTGTCGTCATCTTTTTTATTGCTCCTCTTAGCCAATTTTCATTTCTTATCCATTATAACAAAAAAATACCCTAGTAAAAGAAATCTTGTTTTATTTTGTACAAAGTAAAGAAATAAGAGACAGGTTGTGAGAAAGCCGGGCAGCTCCAAATAGTAAGGCAGAACTTGAGAAAATAGCTTCTCATATTTTTTCAAGTTCTGCCTTACTATTGAAGGAGTTGGCTTTCGAACACCGTTTATCTAGGTTGTGAAAGAAGCGCTCAGCACTGAGTAATAAGACAGGAAAATCAAAAATGGCTTTTTCATTTTGGATTTTCTTGGCTTATTATTGAAGTGTTGCTTTTTGAACACCGTTTATCTAGGTTGTGAGAAAGCCGGGCAGCTCCGAGTAGTAAGGAAAAACTTGCGAAAATAGCTCCACATATTTTTTGATTTTTCAGCTTCATGTTGAAGGTCAGCTTCTTGAACACCGTTTATCCAGGTTGTGAAAGAAGCGCTCAGCACTGAGTAATAAGACAGGAAAATCAAAAATGGCTTTTTCATTTTGGATTTTCTTGGCTTATTATTGAAGTGTTGCTTCTTGAACACCGTTTATCTAAGTTGTAAAAAAACGCCTAAATCCCAAAAATCAAACTATCTTGGAATTTAGGCGCTTTACTTCCTATCGCTTATTCAATTTAGGATCATCCATAACTTTCTTGCTGTATTGATCGAGCTATGCAATCGTTGCAATGGCTTGTTCTACAATGACGATGTCCTTATTCGGCCGTTTGAACTGAACACCCGCTTCTTCTAATTCTTGCTTGACACCTACATGGATATTGACCGCTGATCGTTCTGTTTTCAGCACTTTTTTGATTGCATAATCAATTTCCTGTTTAGTGATTTTCTTTTTTGTATTGATCATCACTAATTGGACTTGATTATAGGTATCGATCAACAAAATCTGTGTACGATCTAAAGAAAATAGTTTATAAAATCGAATAGCAGAATTTCTAAAAAAGAAATCAACGATTTTTGGATAAAAAGTTTTGATATTCAAGTTGCTCGTAATCGGGGTTTCAATCAGTTTCATACTTTTCCTCTTTTCTTATTTTTTTAATCAACAAAATAAATCGCTTTCATAAGACGATAAAAAAACAATTTGATTTCCCTCTCTTCGTTTAATAGTATAACATATAATCAATTAGATAAAAAAGATGATTTTTCACTTGACCTTCTCGTTACGTCAAGGATTATGCTAGTTTTGTCAGGAGGGAAAACAATGGAATACACAATTAAGAAAATGGCACAGCTCTCAGGAGTAAGTAGTCGTACACTACGTTTTTACGATGAAATTGATTTACTCAAACCCAAACGGATCAATTCAGCTGGTTATCGTATCTATGGTTCTCAAGAAATCGATCGTCTACAACAAATTTTATTTTATCGATCCTTAGATTTTCCACTGAATCAAATTCGCGAATTATTAGATGATCCTACCTTTGATCATCAACATGCACTCATCGAACATCAGAGAAAACTACTAGAGAAACGAGCAGAAATTGATACTCTCCTGGCAACCGTCCAACAAACATTAGCACAATTCAAAGGAGGAAAAAAGATGACTGACCAAGAAAAATTTGAAGGATTTAAAAAACAAAAAATAACTGAAAATGAAACAAACTATGGCACAGAGATCCGTGGAAAATACGGAGAAGAAACGATCGATAAAGCGAACGAACAATGGCAAAACCTTTCCCAAGAAAAATACCAAGAAATGCAAGAAGTTGAGCAACAATTACTAACGAACTTAACGTCTTATCTGTCTGACCAATCAAATCAGGCACGTGCAAAAGAAATTTTTGATGCACATAAAAAATGGCTATTATTTAGTTGGCCCACGTATCAAGCAGAAGCCCACAAAGGATTAGGTATGCTGTATATCTCAGATGAACGTTTTACTGAATACTATGATTCTCGTTGTGGTAAAGGCGCCGCTGTAGCATTGAATGAGATCATCCAAGCTCATGCATAAATAAAAAAAGACAAATCCTTTTTGTGGATTTGTCTTTTTTATTTCACGGACGTTGAATAAAAGTATACGGAATCTTTACTTGTTCGACTGTATCATTCAAAAACAAACGAAAAGCGGTTTCACCACATTGTTTCAGATGGTGATCAATTGTTGAAAAATTTAATAATTCACTAATCAGCATATTTTCCCTACCAACGATCGGTATTTTTTGGTTTTTATAACTTTGGAGAACTCCGGCTGCTACTGTGTCTGAATTCGTGAAAATGCCATCAATTCCTCGTTCCTTAAAAAATTCCCCTGCTTGTTTCCCATGTTCGGTATCAATACACTGCCAGTAGACATCACCCTCATTAAATTCAGGAAAGATCTCTTTACACAGTTTCAATGTGATTTTCGAATTGTAACTCATTCGACCGGTTCTTCCTAAGGTGACACCTAAACGTTTGACACCTTGATCTTTTAAAAAGGATAAGCCATCAGTAATCGATTGTTTGCGATCAATATAGACGCTCGTTACTTCCAAGTCTTCGATCTTTTCGCAAAAGACGATAGGGCCATAGCGTTGATAATCAAGCAACAACTCTAAGGGATTTGCTCTTGATGTAATGATCAATCCGTCAAATGCTTTCGCCGCAAACTCTTCTAAATATTGTTGTTCCCGTTTTATTTGGTAGTTTGTTGGCAACAACGTCACTTTATAGCCCTCACTAAAAGCGACTTCAATGATTCCACTGAGCAACTGATCAAAATATGGGTGATTTGTGTAAGGTAAAATGACACCTATATTTTTAGTTTTTCCAGAACTTAGTTGTCTGGCATTGGCATTCGGTACATAATTTAATTCTTTGATCACTTTCAAGATCTCTGTTCGTTTCGCTTCATCGACATAAGGATGTTGATTGATAACACGGGATACCGTCGAAACAGAATATCCTGTTCGTTTGGCTATATCTCGGATGTTTGCCATGACTACTGTTCGCCACCTATACAAAAAGATTTTCTTGTAGATAGTCTACCACAGCGGGTCCACATTCGAAAAATTGATACAATGTTCCTTGGTCGTAGAAACTGATTCGTTGACCACCCCAATAATTATCCTTGGTCAAACCAGAAATATCTGCTAAATTGATTTTTTTGATCACCGATCGATTAAGGCCTTGAAAACTAGACAACACGAGCATGGAATCTTTAAACTCAACAAATGCGTAAAAACAATGATCCTTTGTGCCTTGCGTTGCTTTTATATAGGTATTCATAAGAAGCCCTCCTTTATTTATGCTTTGAGTATACGGTATGAAACGCGTCTCATAGCAAGGAGTTTGCTTCTTTTATTCCTCTGGTTCACCTAGATTAGGATCTAAACGGTTTGCAGCCAAGATAAATGGTGCCCAAATCAAAGCAGCGACTAAGAGATTGACGATCGTCAAGACGATGGCACGCCAGTCACCTGCGGTTGCTAAGAACCCACTGATAATCGTTGGCATGACCCAAATCACATTTACCACCACTGGGCGAACCAGTCCGGCCATTGTCGCGAAGTAAGCGATGGTTGCCGTTACAAGTGGTGCGACGATGAATGGGATCATCAACAATGGATTCAATACGACTGGTAGACCAAACATCACTGGTTCATTGATATTGAACAAACCAGGAGCAATCCCTAGCTTACCAACTGTTTTATAATCGGCACGTTTTGATAAAAATAAAATCATGACGATCAATACCAACGTTACGCCGGCACCACCAGGCCATACGAATGCTTCAAATGAACCTGCTACCCATTTGAAAGGGATTGGTTCATTATTTTGAAAAGCATTGGTATTTTCGACCATCGCTGTACCATAAAGTGTCTGTAACACTGGTGACATGATGTTTGTTCCATGTAATCCAAAGAACCAAAGCACATGAACAAGTAACACGATAATAAATACTGCACCATACCCTTGCGATAAATTCATCAAAGGTTTTTGAATCGCTTCAGAGATCCAGTCAATCAATGGTACTCCTGCTGTTTGTCGGAAGATATAATTGATCGTTCCCACAACATATAAAGAAACAACTGCAGGAATGATTGCGGCAAAAGCACGTGCAACTGCTGGTGGCACTGATTCTGGCATTCTGATAATAATTTTTTTACGCATCAATAGTGCAAAAATGATAACAGAAATAAAACCAAAGATCATAGCTGTAAAAAGACCAGAACCGCCCATGTATTTCCCAAAGTTGAAATAACCCCATGCGCCCATTGAAAGCGTCTGTCCACCATCAGCACCATCAGCAATCACGCCGCCTGCTGTAGTGATCATGTCCATCGCATCTTGTGACAATTTTTCTGGCAACGTCAAAACAGCTGTGGCAGCATCAGGTAATCCAATAATAAATGCAACTAAAGATACAATACTTCCTGATACAGGGTCCACTTCATATGCCTTTGCCAAATTTGCACCTAGTGACAATGCGAATACGACCGCCATAATCGCTAGCGTACCATTCCAAATCAACCCATTCACACCAATTACTGGTGTAAAGAAAGTCGTAATGGCATTCCCTTCACCTAGATACGTGTTAGGAAAATCACGCATAAACGCATTCAATAGCACAGCAATTGCCCCAGCCATCGTTGCCGGCATGGTTCCAATAAACGCATCACGTAAAGCAACCAGATGCTTTTCCGAACCAATCTTCGTGGCAACTGGCAAGATATATCTCTCCATCCATTCCATCAATTTATTCATTTTCATCCTCCTACAATTCGATCTCCTATCACTATGAATGCGTATACATTATAATGATATCACAAATATAGCATAACTTTGTGAACTTCGCTAGCGAAAGAGTGAAAGAAATGTCAAGAGAAATGAAATTTCCGTAAAAGGTAATATTTACGAAATAAACATACAAAAACGATGATGATTTGATTATCTATTCAGCGGTTTATATCGTTTCTATCTAAACAATATGAATGCACAATCTCATTACTATACACTCGATTTTGCCCTATTTATGCTTTTTTCTAAGAAGACAAAAAAAGAAGAACCTTGATTGAACAAGGTTCTTCTGGAGTTATTACATCATGCCGCCCATCATTGATGGATCCATAGCTGGTGCAGCAGGTGCTGTTGGTTCTGGTTTATCTGCAACAACTGCTTCAGTTGTTAATAGTAATGCAGATACAGATGCTGCATTTTGTAATGCTGAACGAGTTACTTTTGTTGGGTCAACGATTCCGGCTTCCACCATGTTTACCCATTCACCAGTTGCTGCATTGAATCCTGTTCCTAAATCAACATTTTTCAATTTATCAACAATAACTGATCCTTCATAACCAGCATTTTCAGCAATTTGGCGAATTGGTTCTTCTAATGCACGAGTAACGATCTTGATACCTGTTGCTACATCGCCCTCTGCTTCGATCATGGCTACTTTGTTGATCACGTTCACTAATGCTGTACCACCACCAGAGACCATACCTTCTTCAACAGCAGCACGAGTAGCGTTCAACGCATCTTCAATACGTAGTTTCAATTCTTTTAATTCTGTTTCAGTTGCTGCTCCGACTTTTACGACTGCTACTCCGCCGGCAAGTTTCGCTAAGCGTTCTTGTAATTTTTCACGGTCAAAGTCTGAAGTTGTTTCAGCGATTTGATTTTTGATCAATTGAACACGTGCATCAATGGCTGTTTTATCGCCTGAACCTTCAACGATTGTTGTGTTGTCTTTATCCACAACTACTTTTGAAGCATTTCCTAAGTTTTCGATTGTTGCATCTTTCAATTCTAATCCTAGGTCATCTGTAATCACTGTACCACCAGTCAAGACAGCAATATCTTCTAACATTGCTTTACGACGGTCGCCGAAACCTGGTGCTTTTACAGCAACAACATTGAATGTTCCACGGATTTTATTCAATACCAATGTTGGTAACGCTTCGCCATCCACGTCATCAGCAATGATCAATAAAGGACGTGATTGTTGTAAGATTTGTTCTAATAAAGGTAAGATATCTTGGATATTTGAAATTTTCTTGTCAGTGATCAACAAGTATGGATTTTCCAAAACAGCTTCCATTTTGTCGTTGTCTGTTACCATATATTGTGACAAGTAACCACGGTCAAATTGCATACCTTCTACGACATCTAATTCTGTTTCGATTCCTTTAGATTCTTCAATTGTGATAACACCGTCATTGCCGACTTTTTCCATTGCATCTGCAATCAAACGGCCCACTTGTTCTGAACCAGAAGAAACAGCAGCAACTTGTGCAATAGCCTCTTTTGAGTCAACAACAGTTGAGATGTTGTGTAATTCTTCCACTGCTGTTTTAGTGGCTAATTCGATCCCACGACGAATACCTAATGGGTTAGCACCAGCTGTGACGTTTTTCAAACCTTCACGGACAATTGCTTGAGTCAAGACAGTCGCTGTCGTTGTACCGTCTCCAGCGATATCATTTGTTTTAGATGCAACTTCTGAAACTAGTTTTGCACCCATGTTTTCGAAATGATCTTCTAATTCGATTTCTTTTGCAATCGTCACACCATCATTTGTGATCAATGGAGAACCATATGATTTTTCTAAAACAACATTACGGCCTTTTGGTCCTAATGTCACTTTTACTGTATCTGCTAATTTATCTACACCACGTAACATTGCTGCACGTGCATCTTCTGCAAATTTCAATTCTTTTGCCATTTTTTCGTCACCTCATCAATTATTTTTGTTTTGTACTTACTCAACAATCGCCATGATATCTTTTCCAGAGACGATCAAATATTCTGTTCCTTCAAATTTCACTTCTGTACCGGCATATTTTTCAAACATTACTTGGTCGCCTACTTTAATAGCTGCAGGAACTTTTTCGCCGTTTTCTAGCAAACGTCCCTCACCCACTGCTACAACTGTCCCAGTTTGAGGTTTCTCTTTCGCTGATGAAGCTAAAACGATTCCTCCAACAGTTTTTTCTTCTTCTTGCGCGACTTCAATGATGACGCGATCACCTAATGGTTTTAACACGATAAATCCCTCCGATAACTCTTTTTTTGAATCCATTAGCACTCTATCACATCGAGTGCTAACCTACATTTTTAATAATACTCATTCTCCTATTCTTTTGCAAGCTTTTTAAATCATAGAAAAAAAATTTTTAAAGAAGGTTGTGAAAATGCCTATCAGCTCCAAGTATTAAGGCAAAATTCGAGAAAATAGCTTCTCATATTTTTTCAAGTTTTGACTTAATATTGAAGGAGCTGGCTTTTGAACACCGTTTATCAGGTCGTGAAAAAGCCGATCAATACTAACTGATCAGAGAAACATCTTGATATGGTATAATGAATAATGGATAGTGTTTAGTAACACAGAAGTTGATTAAGCTACTAAGTTTCTTCACTTAAAGTTCAACGAAAGGTTGCTTTTCCTATATTATTAGAGCAAGAAAGAAAGTTATACTTGGCTTTTCACTTAGCTCAAGGAGGTTTCATATGTCATTAAAAAAATATAGCTTTTTTAGCATTTTTTGTTACGGACTAGTGTTTGTCTCGCCTTTACTTCTGACATCTGTCGGACTTGTAAATTCAACGTCAGGTTTGATCAATGCAACAACAGTTACGTATATCTTAGGTGCAATCATTCTGTGGTTCTTGTACCTCAAGCATAAAGAACCGATTGAAATCGAAGCAAACGTACCAGTTGCTTCTCGCTCAAAAATCATTTTATATGGAGTCATTGGTATCTTTATCGCTCTGATTTTACAAAGTATTGCGGTTATGATCGAGAGTTTCTTTTTTGGAGAAGTCTCTCCATCTGAAAATACGCAAAATATTATCCAACTGATTTTAGATACTCCTGCTTTTATTATTGCTACAACTATTGCCGGACCAATCATGGAAGAATTTGTATTTCGTCGGAGTATTCTTGGCATCGTTGGTCACTATACTAACTTTTGGGTAGGTGCAAGTGTTAGTTCCTTGCTCTTTGCATTAGCACACAATGATGGGCATTTACTCGTCTACTTCTTTTTAGGATTTTTCTTTAGTTTACTATATCGATCCACTGGGCGAATCTGGGCACCAATGATCACCCATATTGGTATGAATACTCTAGTTGTCATTGTACAATTGGCATTGCAACAAGGTTTACTGTAATATAATAAAAAAAACCTGTGACTTTCATCATCAGGCACTCCCTATAATAAAATAAATAGCATTCAGGAGGTAACTCCTTATGAAATAAGCGGTAAAGCCCAAAAATTCCTTCAAATTTTCGGACTTTACCGCTTATTTCTATGAGCTGTTCACTTCCGTCACAACTGATTCATCAAATTGAAAATAATTCTGTTGCAGCATCCGGGTCAGTGTCGTACACATTGAAATCATATCCCACACCTAGATCTTTTTCCTTAAGAATATTTTCCATAGTCAAATGGGCCAATTCTTTCATATTGTTTTCTTTACTTAAATGGCCTAAATAGATTCGTTTTGTACGATCGCCAATTACATCAGTCATCACTAACGCACCATCTTCATTCGATAAATGACCACGATCGCCTAAAATACGTTGTTTCAAATTCCAAGGATAAGGTCCCATACGCAACATCTCTAGATCATGATTGCTTTCCATCAAGTACCCATCAGCATTTTCAATGATCCCTCGCATATGATCACTACAATAACCTGTATCCGTCAGCATGACAAACGAACGATTCTCTTTATGGAAACGATAAAATTGTGGTGAAGCTGCATCATGGGAAACACCAAAACTCTCGATATCTAAATCGCCAAATGTTTGGACTTTCCCCATCTGAAATAAATGTTTTTGTTCGATTGGGACATTTCCGATCATCGGAGCCATTGCTTCCCATGTTTTTTCATTTGCATAGATATCTAAATGGTACTTACGCGCCAAAACACCTACCCCATGAATGTGATCTCGATGTTCATGTGTCACAAGAATACCGTCTAATTGATCGGGCGTCCGACCGATTTGTGCCATTAAGGAAGTAATTTTTTTCCCACTCAGTCCTGCATCTACCAGAAGTCGCTTTTTGTCACTCTCGATATATAATGAGTTTCCTGAACTCCCACTTGCAAGGATACTGATTTTAAAAGCTGTATTTCCTTCAGCCATTTTACTACTACTTCCCTTCTTACTTTGTAAACTTTTTTCATTATACCTACTTTTTTAATGATCTTCCACCTTTGGGATCGAATTATTTGTAATAATCGTATTACTAAATGCATTGACCGTTTCGATCTGATAGGTCTTATCCGGCGTTTCAATTGCGACATACCACACCGGTACATACACATTTTTCTCTCGTACTTTCAAAATACGAGAGTAAGCCAGTTGACGCCAAAGGATATTCGATCCTCGAGAGATTTTATTATTTACATACAATGTATTAATGGCTTCTTCTTCCGTATGCAATTCTGTTTTTTCTCGCAACTGTTCAATATTCGTTAAATGGGTTTGAGTATACTTCAAAATGCGATACTCATCCCCCTTTTTTTCGAGGGAAAAAATAAGTTTAGCTGTATCATCATAGAATGGCAATCCTTCATACGTTTGGCTCGCTGTGATTTCAGGAGAATCACCTTCTAATACAGAGAAATTTTTCATATAGATATACTCATTACCAAATAAAACATCTTCCTCGTTATCTAAAAAGTCATTGAGTGAACTTGCTATGCGATTTGGATCAAGCACTTTGCTTTCAGATTCAGAGTCCGATAACGTTTTAGTCAATATATTATCATTGATCGAAACGCCACTCTCTAATAAACCACGTCGATTATTATCTTGGCGATACTTGAACAACGTTTGACTCAGTTCCGTTTCCTCCGCACTTAAATAGTATCCTTGCTTACTTTCTGAAGAAAAATCACCCGTATAAGTAATATCATCATTTGCTAACCGTTTTTTGATCGATTCTGTCTGATCTGAGCGTATTACCGTATGCTCTTGGTTGATCGATTCATGGTAACTACTAAACAAAAAAACATTCAATCCTAAAAAGGCGACGAAGAAAATCCATTCAATTTTTTTGAAATCCATAGTTACTCCGCCTCCTTCTCAGGTAGTTTGGTCAATAAGTCATTTGCAGAATACCATTCTCCTTGATATTTCACATACCACTCTGGGAATAGATCAACCACCCGATTCGTTTCTTCGATGTTTTGCCATGTATAGCCAACAATAATCAACTCGATTTTCGATTCTTCTGCCCCATTATCTACTAATTCCTGATATACATCGTCGGTGCTAGGCAACTCGACTTCTTCATCTGAAGGAATTGGGACTTGGATGGTATTTAAACTCGTTTGGATACTTACTTGATTATTCACTTGCTCATTACCGATTTCGATTCCAACTTTTCCTTTACTATCTGAACCAAATACGGGAAATCCTTCTACAAAAATACGATAATCGATTGTATTCTTATTACGATCAAAATATCGAACATTGCCTAACGCGCCACCTAGTTTGCTGACATAAGGAAAACTGTCCGTAAAAATATTATTTGGTTCATTAATCGTCGGTAAATCTCCTCTAAAATCGACGATCTGATTTTCTGAATGGATCGTCATTGTTTCATTGCCATCATAAAAAATCAATTCCGTACTTTCATCATTGTTTTTAACCGCGTCTGGCTGGGAAAAAAAAGCATTCCGAAAGACGGTGTATGGTTGCTGAGATAAGATATAACTGTATTTTTTTAGTTTCATTGGTTCTTTGATACTGTGCTGTGTCTCAATACTTTCTGGCGTTCTGAATACAGGTGTCCAGTTGACATCTGAAGAATTCAAATCATGTTCTATTTCTTTCCAATCCATCGATAGACTGGCTTCGTAAATCGTCCGCTGATCATAATCAATAAAACTAACTTTTTCGTCTTTTAGATCAAATTGGACACTCGTAAAATAGACATCTTCATTTTGGACTGAACCTAGATCAATATTCAAACCAAATGCTTTTACATAGCCACTGAGTAGATAAGGTGCGTTATAAGAGAATTCGATTCCTTCATTGAGAGACTTCTTTTGATTGAACTTCTCTTGGTCTGCTTCCACGACTTCTGTCAGCTTGCCAAAACGAGCACCTTCGATCAACCCATGTATTTGAGAAATCAGGTTCTCACTATTCGTTTCTTTCACTGTATCTGTTTGAAACCATGTGAGGTGTAAAGGCAAATAAATTTCTGATGCTTTACGATAGCTTTGTGATTCAATCACTTGTGAATTGCTCTCTTCTAAGTTGATTGAGGTTTTCCCTGCTGGACTCAACCAAATTGCATAAGAGAAGTACAGGCTTAATGCAACCATCAAGATCAAACCAATTCGTATAAATTTTTCAGAAATCTTCATTCCCACCATTCCTCCTCATACGGTTCATAAGGTAAAGAAATATAGAAGGTTGAACCTTGTCCCTCCTTACTTTCTGCCCAGATTGCGCCACGATGTGCTTTCACTACTTCGCGAGAGATTGCTAAACCTAATCCTGTTCCACCTTGCGCTCTAGCTCTTGCTTTATCCACTCGATAAAAACGTTCAAATACACGATTCAAATCTTTTTTAGGGATACCTAGCCCTTGGTCTGTAATACTTAAAATCACATTGTTATGTGTTTCAAGCAACCGGCAAGTGATTGCTCCCCCATCGGGTGAATATTTGATCGCATTGTTCATGATATTGTCAATAACTTGGATGATTTTATCTGTGTCGATCTCGACCCACAGATCTCGTTGCGTAAATTCTCGACGGATCGTATAATTTTTTTCTTGATTACCAACCATCATATCAAAACGATCTAACACAAAATTAACGAGTTCATTAAAATTGACATATTCTAATTGTAATTGAGTATTCCCCGTATCCATGCGAGATAGATTCAGTAGATCATTGATCATGCGAATCATACGATCGGTCTCATCTAAGGTCACTTTTAAAAAGTTCGGTGCGACTTCTTCGTCCTTCCAAGCACCCTCACTCAGTGCTTCGATATAACTACGCATACTTGTTAAAGGCGTACGCAACTCATGGGAAACGTTCGATACGAACTCACGACGTTCCCGTTCTGTTTTCTCTTGTTCCGTTACATCATGTAAAACTGCAACCAACCCACTGATAAAGCCAGATTCTCGACGGATCATCGAAAAATCGACGCGTAAAATCATCTGGTCAGCTTCTCTCGCTCCAGTGGATCGATCTAAAATCATTTCATTCGGATCTTCTAACAGTTTTCGTAACGTGTATTCTTCTTCAATTGCTAAAAGGGTCAAGATTGACTGTCCGATTGCTTCTTCTTTTTTCAAGTCTAATAATGAGACAGCCATATCATTGATCGTAATGATCTTCCCACGACGATCGGTTGCAATAACGCCATCTGTCATATGTGACAAGACGCTGTCTAACCGATTTCGTTCAGCTTCCATCGTATCTTGCGCTTCCTCGATCCGTTCTGCTAATTGGTTGAACGTTTCAGCCAACTGACCTAATTCATCTTGACCATGGACCTTTACTTTACGGCTATAATCACCACGAGCAATGCGGATCGCTTGCTCACGCATTTCACCGATTGGTTGCGTAATGGAACGTGCGACCAGAACAGACACAACCATTGAGATAAATGCAGCAATTAACGAAGCCGTAAAGAAAATCAGTGCTGTATTATTGATTTCTGAATATTTTTGTTCGATATCACTTTTGACGTAAAGAGCCCCGATGACGGCGTCGCCGGTCGGGGACAAAATCGGTTGAATATTGATATTTACTCGTTTTCCGTCATCATCTAATGCGACATAGCGTTTGGTTGTAAAATCATTCATATCGACGTAATCATTTTTTTTGCCGACTGAACCTTGTTCGCTTACCTCTGTCGTTGCTCGAATGATGCCTTTTTCATCCACGACACGGATCTCGATGATATCACTTGAAGCACTGGTCTCAATAAAACGCTTGATATTCCCATTGACATCATCGATAGTCGCACTTTCATTGCCTTTCCCATTCAGTTCTGGACTGATCGTTGTCGCTAATGTTTCGACTGTTTGGTTCATATCTTTGATAAAGGTATTGATCGTTGAACGTTCCAATCCTCTAATAAAGTAAGCACCTATAATTTCAATTGAGATCAGTAAAATCAAAATAAATGTAATAGCTATTTTGAAGTTTACTGATCGAAAAAAACGGACTTTTCCTTTCATCCAATTACTCCTGTTCTTGATTACGCAAGTAATACCCTACGCCTCGGCGTGTAACTAAATAGCTAGGATGACTTGGATTATCCTCGATTTTTTCACGCAAACGACGAACGGTCACGTCTACTGTACGAACATCACCAAAATAATCATAGCCCCAGACGGTTTGTAACAAATGTTCCCGTGTCATGACTTGACCAATGTGTTTTGCTAAATAAAAGAGCAGTTCAAACTCACGGTGAGTCAATTCAATCGTTTCGCCACGTTTCGTCACCATATACGCATCGGGATGGATCGTTAAGTCCCCAATGATCAGTTCAGAAGGTGTGACTTCTTCCACTTCTTTGGTAGCAGAAGCGCCACGTCGAAGATTTGCTTTCACACGTGCCACTAATTCACGATTAGAGAACGGTTTGGTCACATAATCATCTGCTCCCAGTTCCAAGCCTAACACTTTATCGATTTCAGAATCCTTAGCTGTCACCATGATGATCGGCATATCAAACGTTTTTCGTACTTCACGAGCCACTTCTAAGCCATCCATTTTTGGCAACATCAAATCTAGTAAAATCAAATCAGGTTCCACTTCGGCTACTTTTGCTAAAGCTTCTTCCCCATCATATGCTGTATAGACGTCATAACCTTCTTTTGCTAAGTTAAATTTGACGATATCCGAAATCGGTTTTTCGTCGTCGACAACTAGTATTTTTTTCATAAAGAGCCACCTCTTAGTTAGTATTGTCATTCTGTTCCATTATACCGCATTTCTTATCAGGTTTCATCTTTCTAAAAAAATAGGACGTTATTGATAAAATTTGCATGATTGAACAGGCGGATTCGGATTCCTACAAACCTCCACGAATCCCACTTGTAGCTTATTAAAGTATGCGATTAGATGATTATAAAAATAAACCGCTAACTCGGAAAAGTTACAGCGGTTTATTCTTGCTTCATTTATTAAAGATCCGTATAGTGTAGCTCAAATCAAATATTTCATATATAAAAAAACTATTTCGATTATTGAGAGTCACCAGAAAACATACCAGTGATCGAATCCCATATGCCACTAAAGAATCCTTTGATATTTTCCCAAAGCCCTTTTGATTTTTCTTGAATTTGCTTGCTTGCCTCAGTCAAGTCTAATTCCTTCACGAAGTCTTCAAAAATATTTTTATCTTTCATTTCACTCATCAACGAAGTTATTTCTGTGACTTGATCGCTTGTCATTACATCTTCTAGTCCATTATCCTTCAGAGCTTTTTCTACTGTCGTTTGAATATCCGCTTGTGTCAGCTCTTTGCCATCAGCAGTCTTAGCTGCTAATTCTTCTTTCGCTTGCTCCTGTGCTTTATTTAATGCTTCATCGGAATAGCCATCTTTGTCTTTGTTTTCTTCTGTGATAGACGATAAAACATCCATCTCATTTTGAGCCACGCTGACACGGTCTTGATTAATAATGCCCCCTGACTCTTCTACGATTTTGTACACACCAGCTAAAGCACCTGAACCATCGATTGGTACTGCAGATGCGACCGTCAATTTTGCATCGGTGATCCCAGCTGTTAACGCTGCATTTTGATACTGAGCGGCTGTGATCCGTGTGATATTTTCTGGTGTCGCGATATCAACAGTGATCCCTTCGCCTTCAGCAAGCGTCTGCATACGTACAGAACTGTAAACTGCCCAGTCCTTGGTAAATCCACCGTCAGGAATATAGGACATCAAGTCTGTCCCGGACGTTTTATAGATCGGTGTTTCTCCTTTGATCCCTAATTTATCTAATGTAAAAGTTTCTTGTTCTTTCGTTAACGCATTACCGATTGCTACTGCATTGATCTGTAATCGTTCACTAGAGCTGGTTGTCGTTGTTGACTCGGAGGAATCCGTAGCAACTGTCGAGTCGACCGTTCCTGAAATTGGGACAATACTTTGCGTTGTTGCTGTCTCGTCTGCTAATACGATTGGTGTTGCTAGTAAAACTTGGCTTGAGACCAAGAGAGTGGCAATAAGTTTTGTTTTCTTCATACATAACCTCCATGTAGCTGTTTTCTGTTTTAAACATTGTACTATAAGGTCAATAAGATAACCTACGCCTCAAGGCTGATTTGAAAAGAATCTTATACTATCTTTTAAGATTACGGGTGTTTTCTTAGCTATTCAAAACTTTTTAGACTTTATCTTTCATCAAAAAGCCCAACCTCCGAATGTATCCGAGTGTTGAGCTTGGGCTATTTCCTTATTCTTCTAAGCTTCCTAGTTTACCATTTGTATGAATCGATTTTTAATAACGTAATTGCAACAGGATCGGCGATTGATTTTCTAATACTTCTGTTTCGGCAAAGATAACTTCTCCTCCGTAACGCATGACTTCATAAATGATTTCATTGACGATATCTTCGACGTAACCTTCGTCATTCGGTGAGATACCTACTAATTTGACTTGATGATCTCTAATCACTGCCTCTTGATAGTAAGCGTGATCCACAATCAATTTTTGCCCTTTTCCTTTAATTACTTGTCTGTAGATGTTGGCTACATCACGCTCTACACGCCCTTGGTTTTCCATCCCTACTATAGTGTGTAGTATCGTCTTTTTTTGATGACGAATGTATTCTTGAATCACCTGATTTGCTTGCTCTCCTATTGCCAACTCATCTTCGCCACTATCAACTGTAAAGTTCCCATAGATTTCTCCAACAATCAGTTCATCTTTATGTGAAATCTGTTTATATGTCGCAATATTTTCTGTTGTTCCAGCTAAAATGATTGGGCGTGGGTGACGATTCAAGTAAGGTTGTAACTCCGAATCAATCCATTTGAAGAACTCTTTTTTGTAATTCGTTTGAACACTTCCCATTGAATTCAATACGCGGTCTTTTGTCCAGTAGCCTTTATTCCTGATTGGGAAATGTGCGTCTTTCACTTCTTGTATCAGCGTATCATCTACATATTCTAGTAGACGTGAACAATCCATCCCAATCGTTAACACATAATAATGGTTCATTTTATTTTCACTTCGTAAGATTTCCTTTGTATGGAAATACGCATCAATAACAAATTGACTCTCCAACACAAACGGTACTTCGATTTGTTCATTGACGCTTGGCGAAATAAAATAGACAATGCTTCCTCTTTTATGCGTAGGTTGAAAGTCTTTTAACACTTGATCGATTTTACGAATCATTGTTCTCGCCGCTGTTCCTTCCCTTTCTTCCAACTCTAAAATAATCTGTTTGACTAGATTTTTTAACACTAGTTTATATTTTTCAGCACTTTTTTCGTCATTTGGCATCCCTAACATGATCGTTACCGCTGGATTTTCTCTGTGGGCACTTAATTCTAAATAATTCATTTTTAAACTCCTTCTTTCTACCTAAAAATAAACTGGCATAGTGATCAATCGATATGATCCGCATTTCTATGCCTACTTTAATGATATTGGTTAGAGCGATTCTAAGGTCAACCTAATGTTTTATACAAAATCAAAAATGCCGGAATAGTGTTTTTTCTTCTCCCAAAACTCTTGAAGCATGTTTCATTAAATTCAAAAATTAAATTTCCCCATAAAAAATCCCGCCCTAGAGAAGTCAGATCAATATCTAACTTCTAAAGAGCGGGATTCTATTTACGATTTTTTTCCTGTCCACTATTTTTTTCTAATTATTTTAGATAAAAAATAAATCTGTTCTTTGATGATCACTTCGCTTTGATCATATTATGCTTCAAGTATTTGTACACCGATCCCTAATAAACCTGGGCCAGTATGGACAACCAATGCCGGTGAGATTTGTCCAAAATAAATCTCTTGGGCATTTGGGAATTCACGTTCAAAGCGAGCTTTCATTTCAATTGCTTCTTCTTCCGCTGCACCATGTGCGACTGCCAAGTTGAAGACTTTCGCATCCCCGACAGTTTCTTTCACATAGGACATTGTTTTGTCTAAACTTTTCTTTCTGCCTCGTGCTTTACCTACAGTATAATAGATGCCCTCTTCATTACAAGAGATAATGGGATTCAACTTTAAGGCATTTCCTAAAATTGAGGCAACTAGACCGATACGTCCGCCTTTTTGCAGGTATTCAAGTGTTGCTACATTGAAAAAGACTTTCGTCCGTTCTGCTAATGCAACTAATTCATCGATCAGCGTTTCCCATTCCATGCCTTCTTCGATCCATTTTGCGGCTTGGATTGCTGTAAAACCAGCACCGATCCCAATATTTTTAGTATCTAATACATGTGTTTGGATTCCTTCTTGTTCTTGCGCAACAAGACGAACCACATTATTCGTTCCGCTCAAACCACTTGAAATAGTGACTGCTAGAACTTTATCATAGCCATCATTTTTGATTTGATCAAAAATTTTAGTGATTGATTCTCCATCAGGTAACGAAGTACCCGGAATTTCCTCAGGTAAACGCTTATAAATCTCTTCAGGAGTGATATCGACCTTGTCTGTATATTCTCTATCTTTATAAATGATTTTCAAAGGGATCACATAAATATTGTACATATCGATGATTTCTTGTGGCACATCTGTTCCTGAGTCTACTAAAATCGCAATCTTATTCTTCATTTTCTTTCTCCTTTTTTGCCTCTTGTAAATATTCGCTTTCTAGGCTGATCGTTTTTTCTGCTAGTAGCTTCATTGCAAAAGAAATCGTCGCTGAACGAACAGCAACATACTCTAATGGAAGTTCTTGATTCAATAATTGTTCATGTTGTTTTCCTTGGGCTAATTGACTGACCATTCGTATTGCATTTTCTTGTTCATCACAAAAAAGATTGTATGCTTCACGGATGCCCACTGTTTTTCCTTGAAACAAAATTCCTTCTTTGATTTCAGGAATCGTCAACACTTGTTTAAGCGTTGTGATAGCAATCAGAAATGCCACATGTTGTTTGTTGTATCGCTTTTTGATTGGCGCCGGTACCAAACCTAGTTTCACATAATTATTAACCATTGAAGAAGTTAACAAAGGATGTTTTTCTCCTTGGATCACTGGTGATAAGTGACGATCCACCAGGGTCTTGACTTGATCCATGTATAGCTCCAAGTCTGGAAGTTCTTCCCAATGAGGTAAACGAAACGTTTCGATACTGACAGCCCAATCAATTAATTGCTGGCGCATTTTTTCCATTATGAAAGCTCCTTTAATGTTCTCATTAATATCTTATCAAAGTTTTCAAAAACATTCAATCTAGTTACTCAAACTAGATAAATTAATAACAAAATCAAACACCAATAACAAGTGTTTAAATGAGGTTTGTTCTAGATTCTTCTTGGAATAAAAAAAGACCCGCCATTTTCATGACGGGAAAGGAGTAAAAAAATGAAAAAGTGTTATGGGTTGTTCTTTTGCAAGAACTTTGTTGGTTGGGATACATTTATCATAACGGTCATTTATGAATAAACTATGAATGAATTTCTAGGAAGTAGTAAAGTTTTCGTAGATTTTTTATTGTACGTACCTTGCATTTTAAAATGCTTAGTGCTACTATAATAAAGTACTTTTTCATATGGGCCGTTAGCTCAGTTGGTAGAGCAGCTGACTCTTAATCAGCGGGTCGCGGGTTCGAGCCCCTCACGGCCCATTGGGTGCCAAACCCACGTCACCAGTACACTCTTGGCTACTTCGGTAGTTTGGAAAAGAGTGTACGTGGTGGCATTTTTTTGTTTTAAACATTTTTTTATCACCTTTAAAAAGGCGTACAAGGGTTTTATTCTCTCCTGTTGATTATTGGGATACTTACGTGATTATCATTATCTTCACCACTTATCTATTTACTCCCAAAACGCTTCGCCTCTAAGTAGATGATCTATGCTCTTTTCAAGAATCAAAATATTTCTGTCTAAATTCTTAGAAAGAATTCCCACTTTTCGGGTATCTTTCAAAGATAGATTACCACCATATCTTTCAAAAATATTAGGAACCTTTTGATTCAAAAAACCCCCTCCTTTTCCAGTTAACTTTAAACTAAATTAATTGCCTTCTTTCCCTCGCTAATCGTCTCATCCTCTTCATCGAGTACTTGTAATAGCGTTCCCAAACTAAACATTTTCTTCTTTTTGTCCCCCAAAAACATACCAAAAAAGCGTTCCATTAACATTTGGTTAACGAAACGCTCTATACATTGTTTAATTATATCATTTAAAGATAGATCACTTTCTCTTATTCAGATTGATTCCCTATCTACTCCATAGAAAAATTATGTTTCAGACTCCCTCTGAGATCCATTAAAATTGTCTTTTTCTCTATCATCTTACCCTTTTTTTCTATCAGTACTCAAATTGGCGATAATAGCGTCGAATTTCCAGCGGGTGGCAATTCATTTGTTCGACATAGGCATCAATCCGCTGTGTCACGCAATGCATCAATAAGTGAGAAAGCACTCGGCCACGATATTTCTCACTTATTCCTGAAACAGGATAGTCCTTCGTATCGATCAATGTATAGTTTGCACAAATTCTTGGTAACAATTTAGCGACTCTTTCTGATAATGGGCGTTGTTCGTCTTCTCCTAAAAACACTGTGACAGGTGTAGTTTCATCAACGATTTCCAACGTTCCGTGAAGAAACTCAGCAGCATGGATCGATTTTGAACGTAACCAGCTTTGTTCCTCCCAGTAGCACATGGCGTAAGAATAGACTGCACCCCATTGATTTCCCGCACCGATGAAATAATGCATGGCATCATGACGATGTTTCTCCGCAAATCCTCGCCCAAATTCATCCGCCTGCTTCTCAGCTTCTACTAATCCTTTTGCTAAATATTGTTCCAATTCTTGATAGTAGGCTTCGTAATCAGGAAAATCTCCATGGTTTTTCATTAACCGATCTGCCACCATAAAGAATTTTATTTGTTCTGTTCCTGCTGCAGGATACGTAATGATATGGTCACATTGTTCCGCCAAAATACTGCCTTTTGTATCAATAAACCCTAATAAGGTTGCTCCTACTTTTTTGATTTCTTCAACTGATTTAACCACTTCTTGTGTCGTTCCAGTAACAGAGGACAAGATAACTAACGAGTCTTTAGTCAAACGACGGTTACCGGTTGTATAATATTCTGCCGCATGTTGGACGTAAACTGGTAGGTCGCTTTTTCCATTGATGTAGGTAACTGCTTGCATGGCAGAAGCATACGTACCACCAATTCCTAGATAATAAATCGCATCAAAGCCTTGTTCATCAAGGAAATCGACTATTTTTTCAATTTCAGGACGTAGCTCTAACATTCCTTGGATATCATCAATTTGTTGTTGTTCATTAAATTTAAGCATTTTTCCACCTCTAAATTTTACTTTTTAAAACTTGATCAAAGTCATCAAAAATACGGTTATTCAAATCGATCCCTTTAGCACCTGCCCCGAGATAGGAGAAAATTTGGAACGGAATAACTAAAAGCAAAGAAGAAAAAGTTTCTTCACATGCTACATCCAGCCCAAGTGTATCGGGATTCTTTGCTACTGCTGTGGTGATCGTATAAGCTTTTCCTACATGAGATTCTATATAATCATGCAATAGTTGGGCTCTTGATTGATTCGAGCTTGGTGCTTCTATAAAGAAGAGCACATGTTGATGATTGGCTTCAAGATAAGGTCCGTGCATATAAGCTTCCAATTCAAACCCTTGAGAAGGCACTCGAATGGTTTCGGTGAATTTCGTTTCAAATTCTTTAGCGGTTCCCCAGTTTGGTCCATAACCGACTGCCACAAACCGATTCGCTAGTTTAAAGATGCTTGCGTTTTTCTCAAAAAAATCAATCGTTTTAGCTATAACTTGCGGAATGGCCTCAATCATCTCCTCTAACTGGTTTTTGGTCATCGACACTTGTTCATCGGATAGTATTCCTTTACTGTAACCAATAGATACCCCCATTAAATAGAGTTGTAATACCGTTGCTACATATCCTTTTGTCACGAATCCAACGGTTTCGATCCCAGTTCCTAGATCAATTCTTTCGTTTGCTTTTTGAGCCAGAAGACTTTGGGAATCACTACTTAAACTGATTGTGTAAAAACCTTGTTCGGACAAATGCGCCACTGCATCTATAGTAGAGGTACTTTTTCCGCTTTGAGAAACCGCCAAAACTGTCTCTATTTCTTTAGAAAGATGTCCGTAATGATTAAAGTGGTATGGCTCTTCAATAGTGACAGTGATCCCCGCTAATTTCTCCATCGCGTACTTTGCTGCTAAACAGGCATTTGAAGAAGAACCTGTTGCCAAAATCAATAGATGTTCGATCGCAGCTCTTTTTTCTTCTTTTTTAGGAACAAATTCCTGCAAGATCTTAACTAATGTTGCTTGCTCTTCCTGTATATAGTCCATCATTGTTGCCACAACAATTCCTCCTTAAAAGAGTCCAATCAAGGATCCCAAAATACCTAAGACTGCTAATCCAAGCAGGATAATCAACGGTTTGACTTCTTTTTTCAAAAGATAAAAGACAGCGCCAAATGCACCTAATGATAAAATTTTCGGTACGATATCATCAAAGATACTTTGTACCGTAACCGCATTCTCTCCTGAACCGATCTGCAACGGAATGTTGATATCAATCATCGTAGCGGTCATTCCTCCTACGACCATCAACCCAATAATCGCCGCGCCATAGGTTAAGCTTTCCATCAAACCGTTTTCCTGAATTTTCTTTAAAAATCCCGATCCAAGTTTATATCCCCAACCAGTCGCAAAATAACGAAATAGTAGATGTGGGACATTGAAAATCAATAGAAACAGAATCGGACCTAGTATATTCCCTTGTAATGCCAATGAAGTTCCTACCCCTGTGGCAATTAACCGTAACGTTCCCCAAAAGAAAGAATCGCCAATCCCTGCTAAAGGCCCCATCAAAGAAGTCTTGATGTTTTCGATTGCTGATGAATCAAAATTCGGATCATTGCTATTTTCTTCTTCCATCGCCGCGTTGATTCCTAAAATAAGCGTGACGATATGCGGGGTCGTGTTGAAAAATTCCAGATGTCGTTTCAACGCATCAGCCATAGATTCTTTTGTTTTATAGAGTTTCTTCAAAATCGGAATCATAGCATAGACATAGGCTAAATTCATTTGTCGCTCATAGTTCCATGAGAACTCCATTTGAAATGAACGCCAAAAGACATGATTCAACTCTTTCTTGGTAATCTCGGGTTTCTCATTAGAAGTCTTCTTCATCATCAAGTACCTCCCCTGAAGTCATTTGAACAGATTGCCCTTGTTCACGAATGTTTCTTAAATTCACAACTACAACAGCAGTTATCGCTCCAAAGATCGCAATCCCCGTAACAGGAATCTCTAAATAAGCTGCTAATGCAAAACCTAAAAAGAAATAAGGAGCAACTTGTTTGTTGATCAGCAACCGAGCCAACATGGCAAACCCTAAGGCTGGAATCAAACCAGTTGCAACTGATAATCCATTCTGTACAAATACCGGAATCATCTCCAATAACTTACTAATCGTATTGCTGCCCACCATGAAGGAAATCGTAACTATAAGGGCTAACATCAAAGACAAGCCAAAACCGGCTAATAAGTGCATTCGTTCCACGCCTTTGTAATTCCCATCAGTCGCGTATAAATCAGCTTTTTGGTTCATCATTGGAATAAGCAGTCCTAAGTATACATTTTTTAGGATTAGCGTTAATGTAGCGATTGGAAGTCCTAATAGTAAAGCCGTCTCAGTTCCCGCTCCAGCTGTAATTGCGAATGCTGTGCCAAGAATTCCTCCTGTTACAACATCTGGTGGGATAGAAGCACCTACAGAAAACGAACCAATAAAAGCTAATTCCAGTGTGGCACCCATAATAATTCCTGTGTTTACGTCCCCTAATACGATTCCTGTAAACAACCCAGTAACAATCGGACGCGACAGTAATGACGTTCCCAATGCGTATTCAGACTGCGCAATAAATGCAACAATTCCAAGTAATATTGCTTGCAGCATCTCTTTTGCTCCTTTCTTTATAAAACATCTTCGACAGCGACTTTTTTATCCGAAGGTACTTGACGGATATCGACAGCAATTCCTTTAGCAATCATTTTTTTCAAAATTTCTTCTTCCGCAGGTAAAATATTAACTGCCTTTCCAATATTCTTAGTTCCCTCTTTGGCTTTGATCCCACCCAAATTGACTTTAGTGATTTCTGGATAGTGTTCTGCTAATCTATAGGCATCCTCGATGGAATCTACTACGATGAACAATTTGTATTTATCGGTCACGCCGCTTTGTAATGCTTGGATGGAATCCTCAATTGTTTTAATCACCAGTTTGATGCCTTGCGGTTTTGCTAGTTTGATCGCTGTCTTACGAATATCATTTGTCGGCACATCATCATTGGCAATCAAGATGCAATCTGCGCCTAAATTTTGCGTCCAGGAAAATGCGACTTGTCCGTGTAATAGTCGATGATCGACTCGTGTCAAAATAATCATGTTGTCCCTCCTAAAATTCTTCTTCTTCGATTTCTTTTTCTACACTATCATTACAAAACTGGATCATCTCTTTCGAATTGGCCAGCGTTTGGTGGATCGTTTCTGAGATTGCACCTCCTCTTTGAAATTGTGTCGTCAATTCAATCAACAATGGCAAATTCAAGCCTGCAATCAAGTAAAAATTTGGTTGTTGGATATAACGCAAAAATTCATTGTTCACGCTACCGCCGAAAATATCTGTGATAACGATCACTTCAGAATGTTTATATGTTTGCATCAGGGTATCCACCGTTGTCGTCAGATCAAATGTTTCTTCCACATAGCAGTCAATCGCAACGACTGATTGTTTTTTACCGCAGATAAGTTCTAACGAATGTAAGATTCCTGATGCAAATCTTCCGTGTGATGCTAAAATAACGATTTGTTCCACTGCTTTCACCTCACTTTGCTCCAAGTTACACCTTACTAAACGCAAAAAGCGTGCCAAAAAAAGTGGCACGCTTTTCTTATTGATTAAAAGTCCGCTTCACCCATTGAATAATCAGTGTTTCCAAATAAAACATCATAAATGTAGCAAACTTCAGATTCCGGTATCGCGACACTGTAAACCTTCTCAATGACACTAAACGCTTTTTTGATTTCATTCAGCTGTTTTTCATGACACTGGAGTAATGTGTTGCTAGCATGATAATTATCAATGGCTTCGTTTCGAATAAGACGTTCAATCAAGCAACTCGTATGGACAAACAACGCAAGTTTGCGATCATTGGTGATCCGTTGCTGCCACATGCGTTCCAGATCTCCCGCGAAAAATTCCATTTGGGAAATTACTTTTTCTGTATCTAGAATCGTTACCGATTGAATCACTCGATTCAATGAAAAGTTTCTTACTAATTGATTGTTCACATAGGCGATCATCTCTTCATCCAATTCTTCCTTTAACCAACTTAATAACACTTCTGTCCCAGCGCCTGAAATCAGTTCTTCTAAAGAAATAAAAGGAGCCAGCTCTTGGCGGGGTTTAGTGGTTCCTATAATACCAACAACATCATAAGATGTTAATATCTGTTTCATATGTTCACTATTTTCCAACTGGTTGAATTCATAAGGAAGGATCAGAATCTGTAAATGATCAGGAATACTTTTTTCTAATAAGGTGGAGATTTGAACAGCGGTTCCAATTCCAGTTGAACAAGTCGTAATGACAACTTTCTCTTTTTTCACTTTCGGAAGAATGATCTCCCATTCATTTTGGTGGTAAGCATTTACCCGCTCAGGAATCTCTCTCAACGAAACGTTCTGCTGAATGCATTCTCCGACAGCGAGGGCTACACTTGTCGTTACATTGTTCATCATGACAATCGGTACCGTCAATTCTGGAATATATTGATAGACTTCTTTCAAAGAACCCATGTCGAACAAGACAACGAGTCCATTAGATACATCGTTTTTCTGAATATATGCGGTGACCCTTTCCGCAATTTGCTTAGGAGTAACTTCTAATGGCATATCAAAAGATTGAAAAACCGATTCATTCAGTAAGCGATTCGCAACATTTGCGATACTGCTGGCGGTTGCATAGCCATGGGCTACTATGATGCTTCGTGGAAGCAACGTTTCTTTGGAATATCCCATATCGTTGATATAAAGTGTAAAAATGATTCGGTCCATACTCGTTAGTTCAATATCCAATGCGTTTTGTACTAAACCTATCAGATTTTCGGTGTAGCGATCACTTGTAGAATAATGCTTCTTAACACTTTTCAACAGGTCTTCTGTCAATAAAAGTTTGTCTTGATCATCTGGCAGCCACTCCACATTTCTGCGCAGCCACAAATAATAACTGATCGTATAAACCATACTACCGTTAAAGCTGATTTGGAAAGAATGCTCGATTTGCTCCATCATTCGCTGAACATGCTCTGTCACAAAAATCATTGTCCGCTGTTTTTGTTCCTGCTTATGGTCAAATAATAAATTTTCAAACAGCCTTTCAATCACTTTAGAAATAGGAGGGACAGCTGTCGCAAAGTCCTGTCCCGCCTGGACATAATTGAACAAAATCTGTTCATACGTTTGAATGATTTTTTGCTGTTCTGGCTCACTTTCCGCAGTTAGCTGCTGAATTTGTGTTTGCCCATCAATAAGAATCGGTTGCATCATCACTAATTCATTGGGTTCCTTTGTCAACTGCAATAACTGTTCTGGTAAATGATACACAGTGACCGCTATTTTTTTCACCTCCCGTTTTAGACTGGCTGTATAGCTTTTAGCTGTAATAATCTTAATCATACTTTTCAATTCACCGACATTCCCAGAAAAATGACTAGTCGTTAATATTTCGATTACTTGGGGCGAGAGCTCCAAGGGCAGGCCAATACGCTTTTGCTCGTCAAAGAATGCTTGCAAGGTCAGCTGTTTCCGTTCGGAAATCGTCCGTTCTTCCAAAGCAGGCAGTGTTGCTTGAATTGGGATTCGTCGCAAAAAGGTTGTTAGAAATGTTTGTTTCAAATCTTCGGTCGTCGCAAACACTAGCCGACAATCCACTGGGATTGACCGGCTCGTATCCCCCATTCGATAGATAACTCCCTGATCCATAAAAGTGAATAATTTTTCCTGTCCTTCGGCATTCAGTCGATGAACTTCATCTAGGAATAGTACCCCGCCGGCTGCTGCTTCAAATGCACCTCTACGATCTTCTTCTGCTCCAGTGAAGGCTCCTTTCACATGTCCAAATAAATTACTCGTCAATAAATCTTGGTTGTTGGCATACTGCGCGCAATTGATCGTGATCAGCGGAGCATCGCTCTCTAATAATTCATTTTCCACACAATAATGATGGAACATTTTTACAAGAAAACTCTTCCCAGTACCACTTTCCCCCGTCAGCAAGAAGGGAAGCCCACCATTTGGATAGAAGGCTGCCATCTTGATCTGTTCAATCACTTCTGCCAGACTGCCTTTGCTGCCGATTACACTGGAAAAGAAATCTTCTTTTCGATCAAAAAAGGGCTTTTCTGCTCCAACAGCAGCTAGACTATCATATACGTTTTGGGTTAAGGGATAATTTTGGATTTCAAATGCCTGTTTATGAAAAAAATACACTGGCCGGGTAGTAATTTTTACTAGATGTCTTTCTTCCGTTAACTGATTTAAATAGTGACTGATCGTGTTTCTCTTGACTGAAAACTTCTCAGCAATATCCTTCGCGGTGAAAATATCGCTTACATTTTCGATAGAGAAAAAAGCTGTTTGATTTTGTAAGTAAGCAAGTAATTGTTCTTTCATCGTCGTTCTCCTTGTCCTCTTTATCTGATTATCATAACTTAAAAGGCTAAGACTTGCTATACAATGCATAATAGAGTAATTATTCTTTTAAACCACAAAAAGTAGCATACTGAATAACGATTGCTACTTTTTATTCTGTATATATAATACTTATGTGACAGTCAGTAAATAGTTCTATTACTATTTCCGATTCATTTATGTTCGCTTAACACTATTCACCACTTCTACTTCAACTCCATCTTTTACCATATTGGTGAGGATCAGTGGTCCCTTATTTTTTCTGATCCAAGCGCCAATTACCCTTATTTGAGTTCGATCCATTTTTTTCAGTTATTTTTGTGCTGAAGTCATGGGGACGTGACATAAGTTAACTAGTTACGCTTTCCAGATTTGATTTTGCACAACTTATTAGTCCTTATTGAAAAAGAGCCAGATTCTTGCTTGTTTCGCATTAGTAAACAAAAAGGGTCGTAAGTACTTTAATAAGACTTACGAACCTTTTTCGCTTTTCTGTCTCATAAGCGGACTCACTACTTCGTGTCACTTTTTCTCAGTAACGATCATTCCACATACAATGTCACAAATTTTGCATGGTCAATCTTTTCAAGAGTGACGGCATTCTTTTCCACCAGAAGTGCTTCTTTCTTAGCTTCTTTTAGATTGACTGTTTCTACTACGTTCACTGGATGGTTAAATGTGATAGTCGCATGCCCCACTTCATCTAAAAGCCCATTGTATAGACGCAAAATGTAACCTGAACGCTCTTCCGCCTTTTTCAATACACTCAAGGTTAAATTGCCATTGATCTCAAGAAGACTAAAGTTTGTCGGCAAAGTTGGTTCAACCGATCCTAAAGTAAAAATCAAGCGGGAATTCAGGAATTCTGCGTATTGATAAAGAGTGATCGGTGTTACTGCTTGTTTGGCACGTTGTGCAACATTTGCTTGATCAAATCCCTGAGCAAAGTAAGCAATGGAGAAATCAAAATGCATCGTTTTGTGGCACTGTGCAGCTGGTGTCTCAATCACTGATTCTCCTGAAGCACGCCCTGGACGATACAGTAGATTCTCTTTTCCCATGAAGCCATAGGTCCGGAAAATCGTTAAGCGAATCGTATCAAACGCTTCTCCCACAATCTCATATTCACGTACCCCTTGGGGCATGACTGCTACGCCATGGGACGCATCGAATAAACCGACAAAGGATTGACAAGTTTCTATGGCAATCGGTTGCTCATTCCATTGCTCTTTATTGGCTTCCCAAAGGGCCATTTCTTTTTCAAATACAACTGGGCGCTCCAACGTACCAAACTGTTGGTCAGCAAGCGAAAATTTCGAGGCAATCCCAGTATTAAATAGCACACATACCCGATGGCTATCCACTTGTTGGTTTTCAACCGTTAATTTGAAATCAATTTGTTGTGATTGTTTTTTCAACACCATCGTCAATTGGATCGGCAGTGAAGACGAGACTTTCTTTTCTGCACGTTCAGCTAAATTCTTCGGAACCTTCAACGTGAAAGCCACATGAATCTTTTGATAGATTTCTGATTGCTGAATGGTGATCGTTGGTTGCGCATCAATTGATGAAATCACAAAATCTTTCACAGGTGGTGAATAATTGAATGAATCACCATCGTCGCCATTTTCTTCTATGATCCCTTGGTTTTGGTAAAGCACTTGATTGGTTTTATCAAGAATATCCAAAGAACCATTGTTATTGACAGTGATCTGATAGTACTCATTTTCAACCGTATTGGTTTTAACCTCCTGCAATGGTGCGCTTGTATCACCTTTCAAATCAACCGTCAGCTGGGTATACCCCATACTCGGCACGTCCGTCGTTTCTAAGGCAATCTTCGCTTTATAGACTTTCTCCGGCAAATAGATTTCCTTGACTGGATTTAAAATATTTCCTTGATTCAAAACATACTCCGTTTGGTCGGTAAGCTCTAAAATCGTATAAGGCAACGCCTGACCAGCTTGATCAAGAATCGCAAACTCTTTTTGTGGCAAATAAACCTCTGCTTCAATAACCCCATTGCGCCTTGTATCATAGGTATTGAAGAGCGTGAAAGTAATTTCTTGTGCTTGTGGGTTATTGATTGCAGTAGAAATCTGTCGTAAAGTCAATTCGACAAGATTCATGGAAATATCTCGCGCCTGTTTATAGCGCATATAGATATCTTCATTGGTCGTATCAGAAACACAAGAACCAATCGAATCATGCGCCGCATTTTCAAACATTAACTTCCAAATCTCTATGACTGTTTCCACGGGGTACTCAAATCCTAATTGCATGGCCATCGTTAAGATAGGCTCCATGACATTGACTAAGTAATGTTGGATCTGAGTGTTCATCGCCTTCAAATCAGGACGTGAAGAAAAAATCGTTTTATGGATTCGCATCAATTTGCCATTGATCAGTTCACCGGCGATTTCTTCCAACTCAGGATGGCGTTCTTTGACTGCGGCAATGTATTTTTCAATCGTTGAAAATTGTAACTCATACTCATCCTCATAAAGTTGATTCATTCGATCAACCAATTCTGGAAGATTTTCTCTGACTGGTGCTTGGTCGAAACCATTTGGAAAATACACTTGATCCGTAGCACTGCGTCCCCAAGTCGTTTTAAACGGTTCTTGATGTAAGAACTCTGCTAATTCTGCTTCTCGTTCAGGAATGGCACCGCCAATGTAGTACCCACTTGGGATCTGATAGACATTGACCACCGAACCATCTTCTCCACGCCATTTGTACTCTGTATGTTTAACGTCGTCATCACTGACACCACGCCAAAACATCGTATCATTGATGCCAAACTCACGATAGATTTGTGGCATACTGGCTGCTTGGCCGAAAGAATCTGGGACGTACCCAACATTCATGTATGTCCCGAATTCTTCACAAATTTTCATGCCGTATAACATATTTCGAACAATGCTTTCTCCCGAAATCACTAATTGATCGGTTTGAGTGTACCATGGGCCAATAACCAACTTCCCTTGTTGAACAAGTTGTTGAATCCTTTCTTTGTCCTGCGGTCGCCACTTCAAGTAATCATCTAACAGCGAAGCCTGTCCATCTAAAATGAAACTCTCATAGGGATCATCCTTTTCTAGTTGTTCAATGACTTTTTTTAAATCGTGCATCAAATAGATTTTCGAGCGACTCGTAGTAAAATACCATTCGCGATCCCAATGACTGTGGGGTACGACATGTACTGTTTTTTTCATTCAATCATTCCTCTCCAGTAGTTAAAAAGGCACGTAACGATGGTTGTCGTTAGTGCCTATTAATTTTTCTCAATTTTTTTACCATCTGGTACGCATAACGTGATCCTTACATAAAATACTTCGAATTTTGAAAATCGTTTCTCTTTAAATACTCATGTTTTCTTACCCAAGTTTTGCCATTATCATACAAGCTAAAAGCGTTCTTAGAAAATCATCTGCTTGTGCCTTTTCTTTCGCTACTATTTAGTTAGCTAATCGGCTTTGTTACTCAATTTTCAAAGCTCAATTCAATATCATCGAGCGTAATGTCTTCTTTTTGTTCTTCTTGCTTATTGAAATTCACAAATAAAGGAGCGATAAAACCGATAAAAGCAGCTCCTGCAAATAGTCCAATCAAATACGCCCAACCGTTCCCAACAGTGAAGAAGCCATAAATCCCTCCAACTGGCGGCATTTTGTCATACATTCCTAACGCGATCCCCAAACCTGAAGCGATTGCTCCTCCCAACATGTTGATCGGTACAAGCCGTAATGGATTGACTAATGTAAAAGGAATTGCTCCTTCTGTGATTCCGATAAAGCCCATAATAAAGTTATTACGACCAGCATCCAATAGCTCTTTATTGAATCGATTTTTGTGGAATAAAGTTGCTAAGGCATATCCAAATGGCACCGCACAAATCGCAACATTCACGATAATTGCTGGTAAATACACTCCTTCAGCTAATAAAACATTTCCTGCCATCCAAGCAGCTTTGTTTACAGGTCCCCCTAAGTCAGAGCCAATCATTGCCCCCATGATGACTGCAAGCAAAATTTTGTTGACGTCATTTTCAATCATGGTTCGAATCCATTCAACCAAGCTAGTATTGATCCACGCCAATGGCTCAGAGAGTAATGCGCCCATGACGATCGCTACGGATAATGTTGCAATCAAGGGTAAAATGACTAACGGCATCACTCCAGCAAATGACTCCGGTAATTTGATATGTGCTTTAGCCCACTTCACTAAGTATCCTGCTAAGAACCCAGCAATAACTGCACCTAAAAAACCAGCATTTGTGCTAGAAGCGACCGCACCGCCGATAAAGCCGGCCCCTAAAGCAGCTTTATCTCCAACAGAATACGCTATAAACCCAGCTAAGACAGTATTGATCAAGCCGATTCCTGTCCACCCTACTTGTTCAATCAAATAAAGCGCATGTTTAAAGCCTTCAGTGCCAGCATAAGGATCTAAGCTTGTTATCCCCATACCAAGAGCAATCATTTTCGGAATGGCAACAACTAGTGAAGCGCCAATAATCAACGGCAGTACAAAACTAATTCCACTCATCAAGTGGCCTTTTACATCTGCTAGAACTCTTTTCATCATCCTTGCCTCTTTCCTTTAGTTTGCGTTTCTTTGTTCCACAGCTGCGACACATTTCTTTAGCACCGCTTCCGGTGCTTTGATACACGTATTAATATTTACCCGAATTTGCGGTTTTCCTTCAAACCGTTCCATCCCAACAACTTTTTGATCAGTCGCTAAAAGCAAGAAATCTGCTTCTTTTGCTTCTGCTGCAGTGATCTCGTTGACTTGCCCTAACGAACCTTGCTGTTCGATTTTGACCTCATAGCCCAGTTTCACACCAGCTTTTTCTAAAGCTTTAGCGGCCATCGGTGTATGTGCCAATCCTGCTGGACAGGCGGAAATCCCTACTATTTTCATATGATTTTCTCTCCCATCATTTCCTTTTTGATCAATTCTGCTAAATAAGCTTTATCTTTTGATTGTTGAATCTGCTGGATGAATGTATCTTCAAGCAACGCTGTTGCTAGGCGACTCAACATTTGCAAATGCACCGTTCCTTCATCTTTTTTAGGAACCATCAAAGCAAACACATTTTTGACTGCAGAATCATCGAAGGTTTCCCATTCGATGGCTTGTTCTAAGCGAATAAACAAAACGGTCGGTTTCAAAACCGGTTCAGCTTTTGCATGCGGAATAGCAAAGCCTTCTTGTAAGCCGGTTGAATATTGTGCTTCCCGTTCAATGAATGCCGCATATGTGTCTGTTGCATCGGTAACGATTCCGGATTCATAGGCATGATTTGCAATCACGTGAAACAGTTCTTCTTTTGATCTAACAGCCACATTCAAGAGAATATTTTTTTCCTGAAAATCCATCTCATCTGCTCCTTTCCTTTATTCTAAAACCATCATAGTAATTCGTGTGGTTTATTTTCTGTACACGTTTAATTTACGGTTTCTGATACACGATGTAAACACACCAAATTTCCAATTCAAGTGGCAATCATTAGTAAAGCGTTTTCCAAAATGATTGCCAACTCTTCTGGAAATTTTCAGTACTAGTGAAGCATTTCATTCTTATTCTTTCTATTGTATGATGGGGAAGAGCACGGAGGTGAAACAATTGTCAAAACTTGCTTATCAACGATTAGATGATCTATTGGAAGTATTAACTAGACAAACGGTGCCACTACCAATGAAGGAGTTAACGAAAAACTTCTCGATTTCTGAACGAACGGTTCGGACAGACATTGCGAATTTGAATGATTTATTAACAAACGTGGGGGCCTCCATCAAGTTGATTCGAGGGCAAGGCTATTTGTTGTCCATTGGTTCAAAAGAGCAATTTCATGACTGGTGGGCAGAAAGTATGTCGACCTCAGAGTCCTTTCTAACCACCAGTGAAGAACGACAAACCTACCTACTTTTCCTATTATTCAAGAATGAAAACCCTTTATCTTTGGATGATTTTCTCGATCGGTTATTTATTAGTAAAAACACATTTTACTCATACTTAAAAACGGCCCGAGACAATTTAGCCACCTATCACTTAAAAATAGTAAATCGTCCAAATATTGGCTTTGAAGTCTTGGGTAACGAATTCGCCAAGCGTCAGGCAATCAGTGATCTGTTGATTGAAAAAGATCTACAAGAGTACTTGATCGGTTTTACAGAAATGGAACTTGAGTTGTTTGATACGATCAATCTAGTCCACTTACAAGAATTGGCATTAAATCATCTGGCATCCTTAGACTTGTTAGACTCTGACTACTATCATAAAAACATTCTTTCTCATTTTGCTTTAGCAATCAGCCGCTTTATAGCTGGCCATGAGATCAACGAATTTCCCTTGCACGTGCCTGCGCTCAAAAAAGACGCCCAGAAAGTAGTTGGTCATTTCTTAGAAGAAATCGATCATGCATTTGATATCCAATTGACTGCAGGAGAAAAACAATACTTTATTTACTATCTTGCAATGAATGCACCACGTTTAGTTGAAACTGGCGATGCAAACGATTCTTCCACAGAAACTGCTAAAGCTATCGTTGAAGAATTACTAACTGCGATCAAACAGACGTCAAACTATGCATTAGAGACAGATAAGATGCTAATAGAAGATTTGACTTCTCATATAGAAGGTTTTATCAATATGAATCTAATGGATGCACGCCGCAGCAATCCTTTACTGGCAACGATCAAAAAATCTTTTCCACAGGCTTATGATTTATGTTTGACCCATTTAGAAACGGTAAGCATGAAACATGGTTTTTATTTTTCTTCTGATGAGATCGGCTATATTGCTTTGCACATTGCAGGTGCTATGGAAAGGAGTTCTATCAGAAATCATCATAAACATCGCGTCATCCTTGTTTGTGGAACCGGTCGAGCCATGAGCCGTATTATTGAAGCGAAAATCATCAAGCACTATCAAGAAACGATCGAAGTCGTTGATCGCTTTTCTTATGTTGAGCTACAACAATGTGATCTTTCTGCGATTGATTTTGTAATCACAACCGTTCCATTAGAGCATTTCTCTGTTCCTTCAATTTATATCAACATGGCCAAACTAGACAAGGAAATTAGCAAAATCGAATTGTTCATTGAAACGCTAAGCGAAGTAAAAAACGGCATCTATTCATTGTTTCAAGAAGCATTTTTTCTTCATGAAAATCATGCAGATAAAGAGACCCTGTTAAAGAAAATGGCACAGCAATTGTACCAAAAAGATTTTGTGCCAAAAGATTTTTATGACAGTGTGAAGAAACGAGAAGCAATCAATCAGACAAATATCAACGAGTGGCTAGCTATCCCCCATCCCATGACATTGATGGCGAAACGCTCGGTTGTTTCAGTGGCAATCATTCCTGATGGCGTTGATTGGGGAAATGGTGACTTGGTTAGATTTGTCTTTCTCTTTGCGATTCAAAAAGACGAATATGAAGATACCGAAGAAATCTATAATCTTTTATTAGAGTTGATGGATCGTGAAGATGTTCAACAAGCAATCTTGCAAAAAAGTGATTATCACAACTTTTTGAGTTATATGAAACAATTATAAAAAAATGGGATCACTGCTAGTAGCTTTACACGTCTAAATCAATCAGATGACTGGAACAGTGTAAAATTTGGCACAATGATCTTATTAGCTCATGCAGCTGATTTATCACTTGATGGATTCGTTGATTATTTACAGACAAAAAAAGATTCTTCTGCCAATTAAATGGTTGAAGGTTCTTTCTCTGAAATCAACTCACTGGGTTTTCATGCTTGTAAAGCAATCATTTTTTTGATGGTATGGAGCACCGCATCTTCATCGTTCGACTTTGTCACAAATTGTGCAACTTCTTTGATTTGCTCAAAGGCATTGCTCATCGCAAAGCTGTAATCTGCACGTTCTAATAATTCGACATCATTTAGACCATCGCCAAATGCCATGGTTTCTTCTGGTGTGACGTGGAGGATTCTTTGCAATTCTGCCACTGTTGTTCCTTTATGGACATTATGATTTGAGATATCGAACCAAGCGGCTTCTGAAGCAACGATATAGGCTTGTTTTTTAAATTTTTCCAATTGTTTGACATGGTCAAAACAGTTTTTTTGCGGATCAAACACGGTGATTTTAAAAAAAATGACTTTACCGAAACAGTTTTTGTTTCAGTAAAGTCGATTTTTTTTATTTACTTAGTTTTTCCAACTAGCAACTTTTTCTTGGTTCTTATCAATCCATTCTCTTGCTGCTTGTTGTGGGTCTTTGCCGCTGTTGATTTCCAACATGACTTCTTCCATGTCTTTTTCTGTCCAATTGAATTTGTCCAACACAGCATATGCTTCTGGTTGATCTTCTTTTAAGCCTTGGCGAACGATGGTGTGGATTTCTTCCGCATCTCCCATCGCATTTTTTGGATCTTCTAGATATTTCAAGTCATACTTCGCAAACATCCAGTGTGGCGTCCAACCAGTAAAGACGATTGGTTCTTGATTTTTGATTGCTTGTCCTAATGCAACCGTCATCGCACCTGAAGAAGAGGTCTCAACTGTCCAACCTTCCAGATTTGGATATTGGGCAATCGTATTTTCTGCAGCATTCACCACACCTGCACCAGGTTCGATACCGGTGATTTTTTTGCCTGCTTCATCGGTTAGATCCGCGATCGAGTTAACATCCATGTATGCTGGAACAGCTAATCCGACTTTGGCACCTTTCAAGTTTGCACCTAGATCATCGACTTGATCTTTGTATTGTTCATATTGAGAACCATGAGTCTTAGGTAACCAAGCAGCCACCATTCCATCTGATTCTCCTTTTGCAACAGATTCCCACATGATCGAATTATCAAGAGGCGTCACTTTCACATCATAGCCCATCTCTTTTAAGACTTCTGCTACGACATTCGTTGAAGCAACTTCTGTATCCCATTCCACATAAGAAAGATTGATCGTGTTTGTTTCTTTTGTTGAAGAACTAAAACTTCCAACACCGATCGCACCTAATAAAACGACGACTACTGCACCAATGATCACTCCTTGGCGCTTTTTATTTTTTTGTTTCGCAGTACCTGCTGCTTTTTGATCATTTGGTTGATTCAAGTGTTGCGTAAAACGGTCAATGATAATGGCTAAGATCACTAATGCTACCCCATTGACAAAACCGTTTCCGACTTGTGCACGTTGTAAAGCAGAAAGGACACCACGACCTAAACCAGGCGCTCCGATCATTGAGGCAATCACGACCATTGAAAGAGAAAGCATAGTTGTCTGATTGATCCCTGCCATGATCGTTCCTTTTGCTAGTGGTAATTCAAGTTTCACTAGTTTTTGCCAACTCGTACTACCAAATGAATCAGAAGCTTCTACTAACTCTTTCGGTACTTGGCGAATACCTAGGTTCGTAAATCGAACCGTTGGTGGTAAGGCAAAAATCACTGAGGCAAACACCCCTGGAACCATTCCGATTCCGAAAAAGGCAACCGCTGGAATCAAATAAACAAAACCAGGCATTGTTTGCATAAAGTCAAGGATCGGTTTAATGATTCCTTGCGCTTTATCATTTTTTGCCATGAGAATACCAAGAGGTACACCAATGATGATCGAGATCACACTAGATAGTAAAACCAATGTGACAGTATTCATCAAATCTGTCCATAACCCTTGATTATAAATGAACCATAAGCCAATCAACGTAAATAATGTCAATCCGGGACGTTTTTTTGAAATAAAGAACGCTGCAACTGCCATTAAAAGAATAAATAGTGGTGCTGGTATCACTAATAAAAGATTCGTGATAGCTGTCATCACTGCTTGACCAATCGTTTGAAGGAATGAGAACAGTCCTGCGAACGTTGTTGTCAACCAATCAGTGATCGTTTCGACCCAGTCAGCGACGGGTACTTGATAGTTCAATAGATTATTCATGTTCGCTCACCTCACTTGTTGCTGCTAATGCTTCGATTACGCTACCTCGGATAATAACACCTTTTAATTTCCCGTTATCAACCACGGCTAATGGCGTCGGCGAATCATAAATAATATTGAAGATATCACTAACTAACATATCTTTACCGATCACTGTAACATTTTCATCAAGGAAATCGATCAATGGACGTTTTTGACGTCTTGCTTCTAATGCTTGATCTGCTGTGATGATCCCTTTTAAGTTACGTTTTCTATCAACAGCCATCAACATGCTGACTTCTTCATTACGCATACGTGTCAACGCAACGTTTGGACCATCTGATTCGATATTTGTGGTTAATGCTGGAACCATGATGTTTTGCGCCGTCAAGACTTTTGAACGATCGACTTCTTCCACGAATTCTCTCACGTAATCATTGGCTGGATTGGTCAATATTTCTTCCCCAGTACCGATTTGCATGATTTCTCCGTCTTTCATCAACGCAATGCGATCCCCGATACGCAAAGCCTCATTTAAATCATGTGTGATGAAGATGATCGTTTTTTGCACATTGGATTGTAGTTCCAATAATTCATCTTGCATTTCACGACGAATCAATGGATCAAGTGCTGAGAAAGCTTCATCCATCAATAGGATCTCTGGATCATTTGCCAATGCTCGAGCTAACCCTACACGTTGTTGCATCCCACCAGATAATTGACTAGGATATTGATCTTTAAAGGATAACAAGCTTGAGTTCTCTAACGCTTTTTCTGCTTTTGCTTGACGTTCTTCTTTAGGAACACCGCGAACTTCAAGTCCGTATTCTGTATTTTCTAAAATCGTACGATGTGGGAAGAGACCAAAGTTTTGGAACACCATGTTGATTTTGTGACGACGAACTTCACGAAGTTCTTCTTTGCTAAGTGTTGAGATGTCTTCTCCATCAATCAAGATATTGCCAGATGTTGGTTCAATCAAACGATTTAACAGACGGATCAAGGTTGATTTCCCACTCCCCGAAAGTCCCATGATCACGAAGATCTCACCTTCTTGTACATCAAAACTCGCTTCATATACACCGACAGTTGCGCCGGTTTTTTGTAAAATCTCTGTTTTCGATTGGTGCTTTTTCATCATTTCCAAAGCAGTTTGTGTTCGTTTACCAAATATTTTCGTTAAGTTTTTGACTTCTACTTTTACCAAACAAATTCTCCTTTGTATGTAAATTCATTTTTCTTTCTGAAAAAAGTGACCACACTACGATAACACCATGTAGTCACTTTGTCAAAATTCAAGTATCTGTTTTATTAGGGAAACTACACAAAAAATTGGCCAATCCCTTATCAGTATAGGGATTGACCAAAATTAGAATTAAATGAGATTTTTCTTATCCGCTCGTTCACTGCCCATCTGGATAAAAAAAGTTCGTCATTCGTTGCAGCGTATACTCGTTCCCAATGAAGTGGACGGTATCGCCCGCTGAGAATTTAGCATATGGGCCAGGAGAGACCAACAGCTCTTGATCGTGGGAAATAGCAATCACTGTTGCACCAGTTGCTTGCCAGATATTCAATTCGCTGATGGATTGATCTAAGTGAGCCGCTTCCTCTGTCAAAGCAAGTTCAAAAGGCAGAAGTGGGTTCATCTTATGTATTCGTTTCGTTTGACTAACAAGTTGGTCCAATAGTTGCGAAAAATGATTCAACTCTTCTTGTTGTTTTTTCACACTTTCCATGATTTCTGCTTTTGTTTCTTGGATCGATTGCACATCTTGGTATTGTAAAAGGAAATCCTTTGCTTTTTCTTTAGATGCTACAAACGCACCACTGCCATGACGGACTTCCATGATCCCCAGATCGACCAAAACATTGATTGCTTTACGAGTCGTCTCTGGAGAAGCGTTATACGTGCTTGCTAAAGTGGATCTTGCATGGATCTTCTCGCCGATTTGATAACGATTTTCTACGATTCGTTCTGCCAAGTCAACGGCGATCTGTTGATAACGCGGACGAACCAGTTTGGTTTTTTCACTCATTTTATTCTTCCTCTTTCATCTACTTGTCAGCTAACATCTTACTATGGACGCTTCAAAGAAGCAAAAGTAAACTGGTTTTATTTTTTTCTTCTATACAAGAAATCCGGTAGTTGTCAGTTGATTTTTCCAAACTAAACAGTTCGTATCACACACTTTGAGAATAAAGCGACAACCACGAAAATCAAAAAATTTTCGTGGTTGTCTTTTTGTTTCTTACGCTAAAAAACAAACTTCATTTAACTTGTAAATTTTTTCAAATAGTCAGTACTTACATCAAAATGACGGGCAGGAAATTCTGGGAAATACAGATCACTTGCCCACTGCCATGCTGCTGTATCTGTATGCAAAGGATTTTTATCAGAAGGATCATACGGCCACTGTGCAACCCAACAATTTTCTTTTCCTAGACGTGTCATATCTAGCTTGTTTTCGGTAAACCAAGAAGCACTCGAATAGTGGATGACGTTTTGATAGCCTCCCTGTTGGATCTCTTTTTGGAAAATCAACGCATTATCTGTCACTTTGTCCAAGTTCATCTTTGGATTTTCACTATCGTTGACAACCACAGTTGATGATGGCAGGTTCAACTCTTTCATATAATCCAATAAAAACTGGGCTTCCCCTTTTGTATCAGCTTCTTCATTGAACCACGCATAATGATAGACACTTACTTTTAGACCTGCTGCAACGGCTGAAGCAATCTGTTCAGGAGCAAGCGGATTTTTATACGAGTCTCCTTCAGTCAATTTCACGACTACACCCTTAATGCCATAGTTTTTCATCGTTTGAAACTCTTCACTCGATATCTTGCCGTTATTAGAAGATATGTCAATAAAATCTTTAGCTGGTCTTCCTGATTCGGCAGCGGAGATTCCAGAATCGTCTGTCAGACTTCGAGTGAGTGATTCTGAGAATTGGCTGCTGCTACCTAACTCATGTTGATTTTTTTCAGTAATCATAGGCTTGATTGGAATCGAAGTTGCCTGTGCTGTTCCTCCAACGTAAACTAGTAAAGTAAAACAAATAACACCTACCCATTTGATCATTGTACGCATCTTGGATCGCTTCCTTTTATTGAATTTTTAAAGCATCAACAAGACGTCCTGTTGGCTCCATTTAACCAAAAATCAAGAAATAAAAAAACAGATAACATGACAATTAACTAATTTTTAAACATAACATTGTTATTAAAAAATAAAAATATTGTTAGTTCAATTTTTACAATATTTATCATCTTACTACTATATATAGTAAGTACTCTTTTGACTTTTGCTATTTTGATTCGAGTTTCTCTTTTCGATGATCCCTAGACTCTTCATGATCATTTTTCATTTTGTGAAAAAATTTCTATCTCTAAAATGTATAAATACCTTTTTCTTCTGGTTTTGATCTACAATTATTTCTCTTCTTCTTTCCATCTTTTTGCATACCTTTTTCGTTTGTGATTTTTCGATCGAACATTCATTTATTGGCAAGCAAAGGTTAAAAAAATATTTTTTAACGGAGTTTTCCACAAGCACTTCTGTATTAATACAAGCGAATCTGCACGAGATACTTGTTTTCATTGTTTTTCAAAAACCACAAAACATAGTATTCCACAATTTCCACAACACAAGATGTAGTGTTTGTTGATTGACTTTTTTACTAATAGATTTATACTATTGATTATAGAGAAAACACATGGGCAAGGAGGCAAATAATAATGAACGTAAAAATCTTTTCAAAAAATAATTGTATGCAATGTAAAATGGTGAAACGCTTTTTAGCTGAAAATAAAATCGACTTTGAAGAAGTAAATATCGATGAACAACCTGAAGCAATCTCATGGTTAAAAGACCAAGGATTCCAAAGTGTTCCGGTCATCACTTCTGACGCAGCGACTGTCATTGGTTTTAGACCAGATCAACTACGTCACTTAGCTAGCTAAGAATCATTCAAACAGTTGTCAAATAGATCGAGGATTTACTTGATCCTCTGCCACCATGGATTTGATGGACTTACGGATATTCTCCGTAACCTCCCCAAATCCTTTTTTACAGCAATGAACACCACTATATCTTGTGGTCAAACATGTATCATCAAAATCAAAAAGAAGGTTGGGCGTATGTATGAGTCTTAAAAATCTAAAAGATGTCAGCTACTTTAAGCTGAATAATGAAATCAATCGACCAGTCAACGGGCAAATCCCTTTAAATAAAGATAAAGAAGCTTTAGCTGCTTTTTTTGAAGAAAATGTCAAACCAAATACGATGATGTTTCCAACAGTGATCGACAAAATCCAGTATTTGATCGATAACCAATATTTAGAAGCAGAGTTCATTCAATTATATAGTAGTGAATTTATTGAAAAACTTTATCAATTCCTATTCGAACAAAACTTTACATTTAAATCATTCATGGCAGCCTATAAGTTCTACTCTCAATATGCGTTAAAAACAAATGATGGTTCTGCCTACTTGGAATCTTATGAAGATCGTGTCGCATTCAATGCGTTGTACTTTGCGAATGGCGACGAAGAACTAGCCTTAGCTTTAGCTGATGAAATGATCCACCAACGTTATCAACCAGCAACCCCTTCATTTTTGAATGCTGGACGTAAACGTCGCGGTGAACTTGTTTCTTGTTTCTTGACTCAAGTAACGGATGATATGAATTCGATCGGTCGTTCGATCAACTCTGCCTTACAACTTTCACGAATCGGTGGCGGTGTTGGGATCACTCTTTCTAACCTACGTGAAGCCGGAGCGCCGATCAAAGGATACGAAGGTGCAGCTAGCGGTGTTGTTCCAGTCATGAAATTGTTTGAAGATAGCTTTAGTTATTCGAACCAATTAGGACAACGTCAAGGTGCGGGTGTCGTTTATTTAAACGTCTTCCACCCAGACATCATGATGTTCCTTTCAGCAAAAAAAGAAAATGCAGACGAAAAGATTCGCGTGAAGACTTTATCACTTGGTGTGATCGTCCCAGATAAATTCTATGAATTAGCACGTAAAAACCAAGAAATGTATCTATTCAGTCCTTATAGTGTGGAAAAAGAATATGGTGTGCCATTTTCTTATGTAGATATCACTGCGGAATATGACAACTTGGTAGCAAATCCAAATATCCGTAAACAAAAAATCAAAGCCCGTGATTTAGAAAACGAGATCTCTAAATTACAACAAGAGTCTGGTTATCCGTATATCATCAATATTGATACAGCAAATCGTGAAAATCCTGTAGACGGTAAAATCATCATGAGTAACTTATGTTCTGAGATTTTACAAGTACAGACACCTTCTGTCATCAATGGCAAGCAAGAATATGAAGAGTTAGGGACAGACATCTCATGTAACTTAGGTTCTACAAACATCGTCAATTTGATGGACAGCCCTGACTTTGGTCGTTCTGTCCGCACGATGACTCGTGCATTGACGTATATCACAGATGCTTCAGACATTGACGTGGTTCCACCGATCCAAAACGGGAACAAATTGAACCATACGATCGGACTTGGTGCTATGGGACTTCATACTTATTTTGCCAAAGAGCAAATGGAATATGGTTCCGAAGAATCAATTGATTTTACCAATGTTTATTTCATGTTGTTGAATTACTGGACACTTGTTGAAAGTAACAATATCGCACGTGAGAGAAAACAAGTCTTCCATAATTTCGAAAAATCAGCTTATGCAGACGGCACTTATTTTGATAAATATGTCACTGGCGAATTCCAACCAAAATCTGAACGAGTTGCTGCTTTGTTTGATGGTATCTTTATTCCGACTGCCCAAGACTGGGAAAACTTGAAGCAAGCAATCATGAAAGATGGTATGTACCACCAAAATCGTTTAGCTGTAGCACCTAATGGTTCTATTTCTTATATCAACGATACGAGTGCAAGTATCCATCCGATCACTCGTATGATCGAAGAACGCCAAGAAAAGAAAATTGGGAAAATCTATTACCCAGCGCCTTATTTATCAAATGAAACAATCCCGTATTACACTTCTGCTTATGATATGGATATGCGTAAAGTGATCGATATTTATGCCACAGCACAAAAACATGTGGATCAAGGAATGAGTATGACGTTGTTTATGCGTTCAGAAATCCCAGAAGGTTTGTACGAATGGAAAGAAACGACAAAACAATCCACACGTGATCTAAATATTCTAAGACACTATGCTTTCCACAAAGGAATCAAATCGATTTATTATGTACGTACGTTTACAGACGATGCAGAAGAAATCGGCAGCAACCAATGTGAAAGCTGTGTGATCTAATTTCACTTAGTGATAGAACCGTTACTGGATTTTAATAAAGGAGCATTCTCATGTCAGAAACTTATTATGCAGCGATAAACTGGAATGAAATTGAAGATATCATTGATAAATCGACTTGGGAGAAATTAACTGAGCAATTTTGGTTAGACACACGTATCCCTTTGTCAAATGATTTAGACGACTGGCGTACGCTTTCCCAATTAGAAAAAGATACAGTTGGTCACGTATTTGGTGGATTGACTTTACTTGATACCGTCCAATCAGAAAGCGGGATGGATCAATTACGTAAAGATGTCCGCACGCCCCATGAAGAAGCGGTATTGAACAATATCCAATTCATGGAGTCTGTCCATGCGAAAAGTTACTCTTCGATCTTCAGTACATTGAATACGAAAAAAGAAATCGAAGAAATCTTTGAATGGACGAATACCAATCCTTATTTACAGAAAAAAGCTGAGCGTATCAATGAGATCTACAAAAACGGTACGCCGTTAGAGAAAAAAATTGCGAGTGTCTTTTTAGAAACCTTCTTATTTTACTCAGGATTCTATACACCACTTTATTATTTAGGAAATAATAAATTAGCCAACGTGGCAGAGATCATCAAGTTGATCATTCGTGACGAATCTGTCCATGGCACGTATATTGGCTATAAATTCCAACTAGGTTACAACGAATTACCTGAAGAAGAACAAGAAACATTGAAAGACTGGATGTATAATTTGTTATATGAATTATACGAAAACGAAGAGCGCTACACAGAAGAATTATATGATCCAATCGGTTGGACGGAAGAAGTCAAAACATTCTTGCGCTACAATGCAAATAAAGCATTGATGAATCTAGGAATGGACCCACTATTCCCTGATACAGCAAACGATGTCAACCCAATCGTGATGAATGGGATCTCTACTGGTACAAGTAACCACGATTTCTTCTCTCAAGTCGGAAACGGCTACCTATTAGGTAACGTGGAAGCGATGAAAGATGAAGATTACTTGATTGGTTTAGACTAAACGAAAAAGAGCTTGGATATTGCATCCTCGCTCTTTTTTTGTTTCTCTTTAACCAACTGACAACCTTAGTTCTTCCTATTTTTTATCTAAATAAAGATGTGCTGGATACGCCATATATTCGACAGGTTGCAATTGATCGATCGTGACATAGCCTGCATTGGAATTGATCACTGTCGGTATCCGGTTGATCAACGTAGCGCACGTATGCTTTGGTGTATCTGGTTTGGTTACTTCAAATTGCATACTTGGCGTTCCTTCGATCGACCAAGTACATAGATCTCCTTCACCTGTCTGATAGACTTTTCCAGTACAACCGACTTCCACAACTGGTCCTTGTACCGTTTCGATCGTTGCAACGGCAGACATCCCAATTGCTTCGCCTGCCTTGATTGTCCGCCCCATGGTTTTTGACGGAATATCTTTATCTAAAATGATTGGAACGTTTTTTTGAGAAATGCGTTTGATCGACCAATCCATTTTGGCACAGATTGCTTCAGCGGTCATCCAAGAATAGGAAGGCAAATCGGTTGCATTGGCAATTTCTTTGTCAAATCTTTCTTGATCATAGCCCACACCATGCGCTTCCGCTAACGCTTTTCCATAGTGTTCGACATCATAACTAACTTCCCCACTGATTTTTTGTACATCATTCACGCCAGCAGCCAGCAGCGTTGGAAACAACACCCAGTAAATATCTTGCATTCCTGTTCCTGAAATCGTCACGTTGTTGGCTTTTGCGATTTTATCTAAACGATTGGTTTCTGCAACCGAAGTCGTCCAAGGATACAAAGCTTCTTCACCGATCGTTAAAACATTGACTCCATAGGTCAAGGGTATCTCTAAACTCGGCATGAAATCTTTGATATAACTAGCAATCGTGACTAAAGCGACATCTGCATCACAGTTTTGAAATACTTCATGAGGATCGCTGGAGATTTTAATACCTAAGGCTTGTTCATAGCCTAAATATAAGCCTAGATCTTGACCGATTGCCTCTGGACGATTGTCTACAGCTCCAACGATTTCAATATCTTTTGCCAAGGCATATTTGATAATCTCTTTCGACATTTTTCCACAGCCGACTTGGACCATACGAATTTTTTTAGTCATTTTATTCCCTCACTTTTTTTAAAGATTTTTAAACAAGCTCACGAACATCAACTACTGTTCGCTCAAACACCTCACCTACTTCAGGACAGGTCAGTCTTCCTTTATACGTACTGATACCTGGAATGATTTCTGGATAGGTTTGGATCACGTCAGTCAGTGATTGAGAGGCTAATCCTTTGATATATCTCATCGTGACATTCGTTAAAGCTAACGTAGACGTTTGAGGAACTAAACCTGGCATATTCGCAACCGAGTAGTGGATCACTCCATGTTTAACGAAAGTCGGTTCTTCATGGGTGGTTGGCTGGCTCGTTTCAAAACAGCCCCCTTGGTCAATCGCAATATCCACCAAGATCGTTCCTTCTTTCATCTGCTTCACTAATTCTTCTGTGATAAGATGTGGGGCTTTTTTACCTGGTAATAAGACTGAACCAATCACGATATCACTAGTCAATGCCATTTTCTCAATATTCGCTGGGCTTGAGTAGAGCGTTTTTACTTGTCCATTGAACATCTCTGACAATTCACGTAAGCGGTCGACATTGATATCTAAGATCGTCACATCTGCCCCTAATCCGTGCAAGTAATGCGCGGCACTCACTCCGGCGATCCCACCACCTAAAATAGTTGCCTGAACTGGTAAAACACCGGTTACACCTGAAATCAATTTTCCACTTTGCTTCGCTAAAATCTCCGCACCCAATAGACCGCCTAAACGGCCAGCGACTTCACTCATTGGCGCGAGTAATGGAAATGCTCCGTTTTTCGTAACCATTTCATAGGCAATTGCGGTTGTCCCAGACTTGATCAACGCTTCGGTCAATTCAAGATTTGCGGCTAGATGCAAGTACGTAAATAAAATCAAGTCTTTTCTAAAATATTGATATTCCGATGCTAGTGGTTCTTTGACTTTCACGACGATTTCTGCCGACCAGACTGTCTCTGGATCAGCTTTGATTTGAGCGCCAGCTTCACGGTATTGACTATCTGTAAAGCCTGACCCTTCCCCTGCACGTTCTTCCACATAAACGGTATGACCAGCTGTAACTAACTCTTTGACTCCTGCAGGTGTCACGCCTACACGTTTCTCTGAATTTTTGATTTCTTTTGGTACACCAATGATTGTCATATTATATCCTCCTTTGAATTATTGTTGCTTTTGCCACTCCTCAAAGCCCATATGAATCGCATCGAATAGTTGATCTGCGTTTTCCTTTGAAAAGGTCAACGATGGTGAAATGATAATCGTTTGTAATTCATCACGGAGCAAGACGCCTGCATTGATGGCATAATCAGCAACTGCTTGCACATTTTTTGCTGTTTGTTCCACATCATATTTCCCTGTATTCTCAAAATCGATAGCGATCATCAAGCCTTTTCCACGAACATCACTAATGCAGTCATATTTTCCTTCAATACCTTTTAGACGTTCCAATAAATATGCACCGACTTCACGAGCATTTTCAACTAAGTTTTCTTCTTCCACAATACGTAAAGCTTCTAATGCTGCCACACAGCCGAGCGGGTGTCCACCGTAAGTATGCCCATGGATAATGACATTAGCTCCATTGGTCGCTGATTCGATGCCTTCAACAATGCGTTTGTTAAAAACAGTTGCCCCTAGTGGAACATACCCAGAAGATAATCCTTTTGCTAGAACCATGGCATCTGGTTTGATGCCCCAGCCACGACTACCAAAAAGATATCCTGAACGGCCAAAACCTGTCACAACTTCATCTGCAATCAATAAAATATCATAAGTATCACAAACTTCCCTTAAAGCTGGCCAATAAGAAGTTGGTGGAACGATGATACCGCCAGCACCTTGGATCGGCTCAGCAATAAATGCAGCAATATGATCTGCGCCAATCTGTTCAATCGTTTCAACTAGTTCAGCGATACAGAGTTTTGTCAATTCTTCTGGATCTTGGCAATTCCATTTATTTTTCTTCAAATGTGGAGAAGAAACACGTACACAATCTTGTAAACCTGGACCAATAAATTCCCGATAGATGGGGTTACCACCTATCGACGTTCCACCATAATGCATCCCATGATAGGCTTTTTCCAATGACAGAAATACTTTCTTTGTCGGTTTACCTACTGCTTGCCAGTATTGTCTTGTTATTTTCAACGCAGTATCTACTGAATCACTTCCTCCAGAAGTAAAGAATACTTTCGCCATCTCTTCTTCTTGCGTCATTTGAATGATTTTTTCTGCCAAGTCATATGCCTTGGGATGGGCAATATTCGTAAACAATTGATAGTAAGATAATTTTTCCATTTGATCAGAAATTGCTCGGTTCATTTCAGGGCGATTATGACCAACGTTCATACACCATAACCCACCGACACCATCGAGTAATTTTCTCCCTGTATCATCATAGATAAAATTCCCATCTCCACGTTCGATAACGATTGTTTCTTCTTCACTTGCTCGGGTATCCGTCATCGGATGCCAAAAATACTTTTTCTTGCGATTATTCATATTATTCTCTCCTTTATCTGTTTTCCTGTTTACATGTTAAGACTAAAGGGTAGAACTACTCTAAGGTCAATCTTTTTTTTATTATTTTAATAAAATCGCTTACATTAAAAAAAGTAAAAAATCACTTATATAGAAGAAAAAATACTTTTGTAATTTTATTTGTAAAGCATATTGACCTTAGAACGATTCTAACCTCTAGGATGTAATTGAGGAGGATTGGTAAACATGCACAGCTGATTCAAATAAACAAATTAAAACATTCACAAGAATTGAGGAGGAAAATTTAAATGTCACTATCAGAAACATTGAGCAATGTCATCAACATGGAAATTATCAGTGCGATCACTTCCACACTGTTTATTATATTATTAGGTTACTTTTTAAGAAAGCGCGAGATTTTCTCATCTGATGTCGGAAAGACATTGTCTAAGGTCGTCTTAACTGTCGCAATTCCTGCATTAGCTTTTAATTCGTTTATGCAGGACTTGAATGATGAAGTATTGAATCAAGGAATCAACATTTTGATTCTTGGGATATTGGTCCACGTTTTCTTGATTTTTCTAAGTAAATTCTTCTTTTTTAGATATGCACCAAGTAAAGAAGACACATTGCGTGTACTCTCTATTTTCGGGTCAACAACATTTTTCGGTATTCCTGTTGTCGGTGCAGTCTTTGGTGCAGAAGGGATTTTGTACGCATCGATATTTAATATCGGTTACCGTATCTTCTTATACTCTTATGCTTATTTAAAAATGAGTGGATTGAAAATGGCACGCAAGAATATTAGAGAAATGATCTTGAACCCAATCGTATTGGCAACTTTTATCGGATTATTTATTTGGCTCTTCCAAGATAGCTTACCTCAAATTGCTCAGTCTAGTTCTGAATCTGTTGCTTTTTTAAGAATCGATCAGACGTTGCCATGGCTATTTAAACCTTTGACGTTCCTCTCTAGTTTAGCCTCCCCACTCGCTTGGTTGGCAATCGGGATCACATTAGGCGATCTGCCATTCGGAAAAACCCTCAGCAGTCACACCTCTTGGTACTATTCATTCATCAAAGTCATTGTCTTCCCACTTGTGATTTTACTTTCAATTTTACTGTTGAACGCAATGAATATTTTACCAGTGAACGCAGTTGGTCTAAGTACGATAATCATTATGATGGCTACTCCGGCTGCAACAGTTGCGGTTGCTTATGCCATCAACTTTGAAAAAGAAGCAGTACTTGCCTCTAACGCCTCTTTGCTTTCTACACTCTTCTCGATCGTGTTGATCCCTATCTGGATCATCGTCTTAAACTTGCTTGGAAATTAACCCACATTATATAATTAATTAACGAAAGGAAACTATACTATGAAAAATTTAAATGTTGTATGTTATGGTGTTCGTCCTGCTGAAAGATCTCTCTTTCAGCAGTTGAATATCCACGGATTCAATTTGAATCTCGTAGAAGATTTATTGAATGAGACAAACTATACAGAAGCAAAAGGAATGGATGCCGTCATTCTTAGAGGTAACTGTTTAGCAAATCGCATAAATATCGAACGTTTTGCCCAATTTGGGATCAAGTTCCTACTCACACGTACAGTTGGGACAAATCACATTGATTTAATGGCAGCTCACGATCATGGAATGCAAGTCGCGTATGTACCATTTTATTCACCAAATGCAATCGCTGAATTATCTGTTACTTTAGCAATGATGCTTTTACGTAGAACAACTCATACAACGAATAAAACAGCTTCTTATAATTTTACGATTGATCGCTTTATGTTCAGTAAAGAAGTCCGAAACTGTACAGTTGGAATCGTTGGCGTGGGGAACATCGGACTAACAGAAGCAAAACTTTTCAAAGGATTAGGCGCAACGGTGATTGGTAATGATCTATATCCAAGTGAAGAAGCAAAAGCAGCCATCGAATTTAAGTCTCTTGATGACTTACTGGCAGAAAGTGATATCGTCAGTATCCATATTCCTTATATCCCCGGTAAAAATGAACGTTTCATTAATAAAGATTTTATCGAAAAAATGAAGGATGATGCGATTTTGATTAACACTGCTAGAGGAGAATTACAGGATAATCAAGCAATTCTTGATGCGTTGACGAGCAAAAAACTATCTGGATTTGGTACAGATGTCTTGCCTAATGAAGCGCTGATTTTCAACAAAAATTTTGATGAAGATCCGTTATTGATCGATGCAACAGCTAAGGCGCTGATCGATATGTATCCGCGAGTGATCGTTACACCACATATTGGTTCGAATACCGATGAAGCAGTATCAAATATGATCGAAACAAGTTTTGACAATCTCTATAAAATGTTCAATCAATTGGACTGTGCCAACATGCTTTCTAGTTAGGCTGGAGCATTGACAGCAAAGAACTAGCGATCCGATATTGGGACAGAAGTGTTTCCCCTCAACAAATAAGGCGACAACCATGAAAATTGCTCTTCCAATTTTTGTGGTAGTTGCCTTATTTTAAAAGAGACTACTTGATTCCCGCCGTTGACTCATTTCTATAATCACAGACAAAAGTGAATCTTACGTTTGTTTTAACTACTTTCCTTTCGATCATCACAAAAAATAGTAAGACAGAATCCCCAGAAAATCAAAGAATACTTTCTGGGGGTCCTGCCTTATTTTTCAAAGCTGAAAACTTCTGTCAAACCTCAATTATTTTTTTACTCGTGTATTTTTCCCTTTGCTGTTAATGCAATAGAGTCATACATATGAGTAGTTGGCTCGTTGATCAAAGTTGCTAGGTATTTCCCTACAGTTTGTCGGCTGATTTCACCAATGAGACTTTTTCCGTTTCTATTCTCGATACGAATATCCTCAATGATCTCTTTATCGGTTAACCAATTGGGGCGGATGATGGTAAAGTCTAGATGACTGTTCTCAATCAAATCTGCTGCAATACGCTGATCCCCTAAATAAGTATCAGGATCGCGATAGTCGCCCAACTCTGCAATTGCTTCTTCGTCATTGAAGTCAACTTCACCGTAGATCCCAAGTGTTGCCATCCAATATACGCGTTTGATCTTATTCTGGTTCATGGCCTCGATCACATGTTTAGCTAAAGGCACCATGTTGTAAGGACCTAAGCAAGAATAGACGATATCAATGCCTTTCATTGCATGAACCAAATCATCTAGATTCGTCGCATCACCAATGATACTTCGCTCCTTATCAAAGACTTTATCCGGATTTTTTAAAAATAAAGTTACATTCACCGTAGGATCATTTTTTAAAAATTCATAGCTATATCTAGCAATTGGTGCTGATGCACCAAGGATCAATACGTTCTTTTTCAATCTATTTCCACCTCTAATTTTGATTTTTTACTTGTACAACGCTCCTCCTTTGATAAGATGAGTAAAGTATAAGGCTTAGAACGACTCTAACCGCAAGTATTTATTCGCATCTTTTATTACAATTAGTATGATTCTCAAAAAAGCATCTATTCCAGAAAGGGTTTTAGTTATATGAAAAATACGCAAAAAATAAAAAAATTATTAACTGCCTCCATCATTGCAGGAACCGTTTATGGTCTTTTAGCGCTACTTACGGGATTGATGATCAATTACAATGTCCTCTTGCTTGATGGTGTCTATACGATGGTCGGTGCGCTGATGTCTCTGATCGCATTATATATTGCTAAGTTTATCCAGACACAAGATTTTGAACGTTTTCCATTTGGAAAGGAATCACTGATGCCCTTGGTTGTTTTTATCCAATACAGTGTCATCCTATTGATTTCTTCCTATGGTCTGATTGAGTCTTTTTTCAGTTTGCTTTATGCAGATACCTATGTTGATTTGGCGATTGGCTTGCCCTTTTCTTTGTTTGGGACACTCTTTTGTTTTGTCTTTTATCTTTATTTGAAAAAAAATCCGATCAATCATTCCTTTTATAAGATGGAGCTGGAACAATGGCGCTTCGGTTTTCTATTCAGTTTAGGAGTCGTGGTCTCGATCATCGTCTCTGGTTTACTAGCAAGAACGCCATATCTTGCCATCGCACAACTGATTGACCCAGTGATTTCTATTGGAATCACCATTTTTTATATTTATCTATCGGTGACTGAAATCAAAAATGCCACATTAGAACTTACTTATGCACCCCCAAAATATGAATTACGCGAAAAAATATTGTTAGTAGTTGATAAGCTCTTGCAAAATGTCGCCATCGAAACCTATGTCTTACGAATCGCAAAAGTAGGGGATCAAGTCATTCTTGAACTAGATATCGTGATTTTACCCGATAGTGAATTAGATAGTATCCGCGCGCAAGATCATCTAAGAGATAAACTCAACCGCAAAGTAACTGAAGGTTTCTCTGACTATTCTTTATGGCTGAATATCAACTTTATCGGTGATCTCAAGTGGGCTTAAGAAAGAGCATACTTTATAAAAAAACAGAAGCTCCCCCAATACGAAAACGATTGGGAAGCTTCTGTTTTTTTCAATTGATCTGTGTTTAATTATGACCTAGAAAGGTAGATCTATTTGACAACAATCTCTTTGCTTTCAAATTGACCGAAATCAATGGTAAACGTATTGGTTTGACTATCATAGACAATACCCTCACTCGTAGACGCCACGTCAGTAAAATCACTTGGTAAACTAAGTGTTACTGGTTCAGTTTGTTGCGTTGGATTGGCAATTGTATAAACTGTTTGTTCTGCCTTCGTTTGTTTTAGTAAAGAAATTGGTTTATTCGTTTTGATTCCTACCAGTTCTCCGCCTTGTTCTTGCCAAAAATTGATGCCTAAATAACCAGATATTTTCACTTCGACTGCTTGGATTTCTTTGGTATTTTGCAAAATCGCAACTGGCTGTTTTGCTGCATAATCTGCTAATTCCGATTGAGTCTTGCCGGGCAACATCACATAAGCATATTCTGCATCTTTTGGTTGCTGTCCATGATTGATTGAGAAGGTGCGGTAGTCACCTGTATATGGTGTATCACTAGGAAATGCTTCATTGATTTCTCGATAAGTCCCTGTGCGTGTCTCACTGATCACCTCGACTGTTTCCTTCTGTGGGAAATAATAACCGATTGACGCATGTTGATGATCTGATTCTAGCAATAACCAAGAGGTCTCCTTCGTTTGTTGTGACTGATCAATCATTCCTGTATCCGAAAGTACTTGATACGTATACGAATCATTTAATAAACGATTATCGACAATTGTTTCGATTGAGGCAGTTGTATCTCCTGTAATACCAGCACCTAAGGCAATGATTTGCCCATCCAATGTAAACCATGACTTCTTCCCTTGTACATTCATCGGTAAAGTCGTTCCATTATTCTTTGTTCCTTCTTTGTTAAGAGCCATCCCTACTACACCTTGATCTCCAGCAGCGGCACCGCCTACCCATGTTTCATTTGAAGTCACTGTAGTAAATGATGAAACTTCATCTGCTAAAGGAACTGTATCAATGGTCGTACCAGGTAAACGATAAGGATCGACTGTTGGCCAATAACTCGGACCAAATTGGACTTGGTCATCATTGTAAAGATAAATCATCCCATCAGACGTATGCCAGCCTCGTTGATTTTCCAGATTTCCTGCTTCAAATGAAGAGATTCGCTTCGAATACATGCTTAATCCTAAATGGTAATTCTCTGTTCGTTGGACAAATCGATCCATTGCATGATACATCTTTGTTCCGATGAATGGTAGTTGATCGCCCATGATCGTTGTATTAGCCAATAGCTCCGTTGTCATCATCAAATCATTGTAATCTCTCGTATTTGTCAAATAATAGTCAGGATTAGACAGCATCCAATATTTTACTGCTTCTTGCAAAGCTTTTTGCTGTGTTTCAGGTGCAAATTTCGCCACGATCATTAAATTGTACATCGTTGTTGATCCGTAACCCGTTTTTGTCGCAGCGGGCGTTCGAGAAATGGAGCGTCCATTGACTAAAGGCAACATTTCACCTTGATACACTAATGGGATAAATGCCGATTGTACGTTATCAACAAAGGACTTTATTTGATCAGCTGTCAACGTATAGCGAGACTCTTTGACGATCGATAAAATTTGGCCTACGCCTTTGACTAGTACATTCCCATAAGAGCCTGTATAAGGGATCGTTTCATGCTGGATAAATGAACCATCTTGATAAAATCCATCGCCATGGGTCACCAATTTAAAGACATCTGTGATACTCTCAACTGCTTGTGTCACTTTCGCTGGATCATTTTGTAAGAGCCCTAGTCCTAAGACAGTTTGCGCTAAATCTGTGCGATTCGCACCAGTCGTTGAAAAATTTGGTATAAAATCAAGCGCGACAAAAGTTCCTTGTGATTTTGTGTAGAGTTGTTTAAATGGATCGGGTACATATTTACTCAACACAGTCGTATACTCTTGAAGTTTCTCCTCTGGCACGTCTTCATCCAGTACCATCAAAATCGCCACAAATTTTTGAGCTACTCCGATTTGCCAATCCCACCAATTGCCATGATACTTTGTTCCATCATAGCCTTTTTTTGTGATCATAAAATCTAACCCACTTTGAATCGCTTGACTGATGACTTCATCTTGATAAAAACTTGTCCCATTCGTTCCGTATGCTAACGCTAGTTTTTGCAACTTTGTAAATTGCGTGGTTAAATCTGCCGAAGCGGTATTTCCAGATTCTAATGGCCATAGATAAGTGCGGTCAGGATCTTGATTCATTGTCTCGTAAAGTTTTTCTGCTTCGTTAGAAAGAGCGTTTACATAATTGGCAATCGCTGGATTAGCTAAATCGGTCGTTGTTGACACAAGTTGATCTTTCCAGTTTTCTTTCATTGTTTGAAATTCTTCTGTCGGTTCTTCCACTTGTAGACTATTGACCGCTCCACTACGCATGGAATAAATCGTTAATTTACTCTCATTCCCAAATAACCGAATCCCTGAATAACCTGACCAGTCCCCATTGATCGTTGTCCCATCAGAATAAAGAACTTCTTGATTTTCATACAACAAACGGTCGTTCAAATATGCTTGGAACGATGTTCCTTCATATCTTAGTAACAATTTATAGGTTTGTCCTGAAATCAGTGTAGGGCCTTTGATGGCTGTCAACCATTTCCCCCCAGGCTGCCCCAATTGCCATTCACCATCGCGCATATAGGCAAACGATTGCCAGTTCGATGTCATCTGATCGTTTCCTCGAAAAACTAGTCCAAAATTGGTCTGTCCCTCATATAGAAACGTGTATTCTAGATCACCTGAGCTGCGGACACCTGCATCTAATAATAACGACACAGACTCAAATTGTTGATTGACTTTCTGGTTTGCGATCTGTAACCCATTCTCGTTGGTATATTTATCTGCTTTTCCAACAATGTCTTGCCAAGTACCCAAATGCTGCGAAAAATCTGACTCATAGTTTCCTGATGTCGTATTTTTTTGCATGTCACTCTGTGTTCCTTCTGCACCTACTTGTTGACTGTACCCTAACCCAATACCAACGAATAAACTACACCCTAATGTCACCACTAATTTTGTTGACCAACGCTTCATTTTGTTCTCCTTTTTGATTATAGATATTTTTTGAACTAAAAAAATCTGCAAGAAAGGCGCATTCTTATTTCGAACGATTCTTTCTTGCAGATCGGATCACGACCTTGCGATCACTTCATTCATTTTTTATGAATCATTTAAGCTAAGATCCCGGCAGCACTTAATGCAATCGAAAGAATCAAAATGATCCAGATCACGCGAGTTGAATTCAATTTCTTCTGACCTAACATCCAGTAAGTCAATAAGACTAATAAAACCGGTACTAATGAAGGTAAGATCGCATCTAATGTATCTTGAACAACTAACTCCACCCCATTTTGTTTGTAAACGAAAGGAACCGTTGCTTTGATAACTGACGGAATCAAGGCACCAATAACTGTGATCCCTAAAACAGTTGCTGCGTTGGTGAATGCTGTTAGTTTATTTTTCAGAGTCGTAACTAATTTAACTCCTTGCTTATAGCCAAGTGGTAATAATGCTGCTCGTCCAAAAAGTAAAGCGATATTGGCAATGATCCAGATCACACAGCCAACGACTGATCCGCTTTGTGCTAATGTACCCGCGATTGAACCAAAAATCGTTCCCCAGATGACATGGAATAATGAATCGCCTACCCCTGCCAATGAACCCATCAACGCTGTTTTCAACGCGACGATCGTATCTTTTGCTTTGTAACCATCTTCTTCTTCAATTGCCACATCGATCCCCATGATCAAGTTCCCAAAAATCGCATTCGTATTGAAAAATTGATTGTGGGTATTCATCATATCTTGTAATTGTGATTTGTCTTCCCCATAGAATTTTTTCAGTACAGGTAAAATACCATAGAGATAACCGGTACTCATCATACGCTCATAGTTCCAATTCAATTGGCTACCAAGGATATAGCGCCAACTGATGACATTCAATTCTTTTTTCGTTAACTTTTGATTACTCATCGCCATCAAAACCTCCTTCAAGTGTTCCAGTGGTTGTCACTGTTTGAGCAGTTGCTTCTTTTTCGTTATCTCGTTTGAATACTAACAATGCAGCAATAACACCAACGATTGAAATCCCAAGCATTGGTACTTGTAGATATGCTGATAAGAAGAAACCTAAAAGTAAGTAAGGAATATACTGTTTTGCTGGTAAATAATGTAAAAGGATGGCCACACCGACAACTGGTAGTACGCCACCTGCTGTACGTAATCCATTCATCAACCATTCAGGTGTATTTTCTGTGATTGTTGAGACTGCCGCATCTCCGACTAGTAACATCAATAAGATCGGGATTGCTCGAGAAAGCCCCCATAGGAATGAACCAGATAATACTAACCGTGGGATACTGTTGATACGCATATCTTCAATCGCACGATCTACACGGTGTAGCAAAAAGACATTACAGAAGCGAGCAACGACATCAAGCTGTAGCATCAGTAAGGATACTGGTACAGCTAGACCGATCCCATATTCCGCGCCTTTACCAGAAATGACAGCAAACGCCGTTCCTAATACAGCGCCAGTAAAGAAGTCGGGTACAGATGCGCCCCCAAAAGCCGCAATCCCTAAACGCATCAATTGAAGGGTTCCCCCTACCATCAAGCCAGTTTCTAAATCTCCCATGATCATCCCGGAGATCATTCCCGCAATGGCTGGTTGTGTCAACGTATTTGAAATAAGTGAATCATTGATTGCAATAAAAGCATAAACTGTAATAAGAATAATTTGATACATGGCTAAATGTTGCATGATTATTTCCTCCTAAATCACTTTCTTAGTTTTTCCATAAAATCGATGACTGGATCATTTGGTACCAGTTGAGCGGTCACTTTTATGTCTTTGGCTGCGATTGCTTCAAATACTGCTTCTTCTTCTTTCATGACCTTGATACTTTTCGTGATTTCTCTCGCACCTTCTTTGTGACTCATGTTTCCTACATTGATTGCAGCCAGCTCACCGCCCGCTTCTAAATACCGCAAGACATCTGTTGGATTTTTAAAAAGTAAAAAAATACGTTGCTTGCCATATTTTCCAGATTGAACATTTTTTGCCGCCGCAGCAACAGTTAAAACGGATAGCCGCATAGATGTAGGCGCTGCCATTCTTAATGAAGATTTTTGTAAAGAATCCATTGCCGCCTCATCATTGATCACGATGATCCGTTGTGTATTCAAACTTGTGGACCAAATTCCTGCCACTTGCCCATGAATCAAGCGTTCATCAATCCGTACATTGACAATATTCGCTTTGCCTTTAAATTCCTTATATTGTGCTAGATCTTCCTCTGCCACTTGCGTTTCTTCCGCTTCCGTTGCGATCATCTTGTTTTTGACATCTACGATACCCCCGCGTGCCAAATCGATCAACGCCTCGATCGTTGCTTGTGGATTAAGGGTCGCTTCCATGACTAAGGGTAAAGACATCCCCGCAATAATTGTAACTTCTTCATCTTCTAAGTAATTTTTTAGCGCTGTGTTGCATGGTGTCCCACCTAGCAGATCTGCAATAATCAAGGTCGAACCGTTAAGGGCTTTCATTTTCTCAGTTAATTCATGTTCAAATTGCAAATTATCGCCATCTGGTCTTAAAGAAAGTGTATGAACATGTTCTTGCACGCCAACAATCATCTCTAAACTGGCTTTGACTCCATCGGCCATGCTACCATGACTGACCAATAAGATATTTCTCATCTCTCTTCCCCCTTAAATAAACATCTAAGCTACTTAACATGTTAGCTATTGATTACGTACACTATATCACATATCAACTCAAACGTAAACCTAACATCTTAACATATTATATTTTTTTCTTAAAAAATTTAGTTCCAAAATTAATCCATTGCCACAAACAAGTTAACATGTTATGGTAAGATTAATTGAATACCGCAAAAAAAGGAGGTCTCATGTGGTGATTCCCAAATATGAACAAATTAAGCAAGAATTATTAGCTGAAATAAAAAATCATTTATTTGTTCCTGGAGATAAGTTTTACTCAGAAGCAGATATCAAGAAAAAATATTCTGTAAGCTCGATCACAGCCGTTAAAGCATTGAACGAACTTACAACCGCTGGCTATCTCTATCGCGTCCAAGGAAAAGGGACCTTTGTTTCTAAATCAAAAGTCTCTCAATCAGTCAAATTCTCTGATATCGAATTACATTCATTAGATAAAGAAAAGGTCAAGGTCGTTTCGATAGAAGAAGCGCAAGAACCTGACATTTTAGAAGAACTTGGACTACCGAAAAATGGTTCTTATTATCGCATCAAACGAGTGCGGTATTTTGAGGATATCCCTTTCCTTGTGCATATCACTCATCTGCCAAAACGTTTGGTCAAGGAACCTATTAGTAAAGACTTATCTCAATACTCCAGTATCTACGAGAGAGTGAGAAAAGATTTTGGGATCGACCTCTTCTCTCTTTCATCTGTTGAGACGAATGAAATCGTCTTTCCCGATGATCCAGAATTATTGAACTTTTTAAAGTTAAGCTTTCGCGAACCAGTCGTCAAACAAGTCAAGCATTCTTTCCTAGCTGACCGTAGCGTAGCCGAATATATCATCAGTTACAAACACTGGAAATATTTCAAAACAAAAATCGAAGTAGAAGCAGAATAAGTATAACGGTAATAGCCGTAATTTCGCATCCATTGAATTAAATAAGCAAAACCAGAAGGAATCCATCAGACCGTTCTTTGAACGTTTTGTGGATTCCTTCTTAACTATATATATCTATCCATGATCAGAGTTACCTACTTAAAAAATAAATAAGGTTATTTATTTTCCGATTTTTCTGTTTTTTTATTTTGCCATTCGCTTTTTCTGATTATTTAGGTTATACTAGTTTAAAGTTAATATGTTAACAAATTAAGAGGAGTGGTATGATGGGATTACAACAAACAAAAGATTCCCTTATTTCCATAAGCAAGTCTGTCGATAGCGCCTGGCTAGCGAAACAAATTGATTGGTGTTGCCAAAAAATCGAACATAATATGACACGCTACGGTCTAGATTTTCCGTCGGCTTGCGCAACAAATGGGATCTATCGGATCAAACCTAATGATGACTGGACGAATGGCTTTTGGACTGGCATGTTATGGTTGGCTTATGAATGGACTGGCAAAGAGAAATTTCTCGTACGCGCCATGGAAAATATCCATAGTTTCAAAGAGCGTTTAACCACACATCACGTATTAGATCATCATGATATTGGTTTCTTATATAGTTTATCTGCTGGTGCAGGCTATCGTTTGACCGACAGCTTATTATGCAAAGAAGAATTGCTTCAAGCCGCAGATGTCTTACTTGCACGTTTTCAAGAAAAAGGACAATTTATCCAAGCCTGGGGCGCGTATGGCGATCCAAAAGAGTATCGCTTGATCATCGATTCATTGATCAACTTACCTTTATTGTTCCAAGCTTCTGAGATTTCAGGTAATGATCATTATCGAGAAGTAGCAAAGAAACATTACGAAACAGTGTTACGTACCGTTGTTAGAGAAAACGCAACAACTTTCCATACGTATTATTTTGATCCTTCAACCGGCACACCAACTCACGGTGCCACACATCAGGGAAATAGCGATGCGTCGATTTGGGCACGTGGACAAAGTTGGGCTGTTCTTGGGATTCCTTTAAATGAAAGTTATTTAAGATCTTCGTCTTTACCTAAAAATTATGAAGCAATCGTTGATGTCTTTTTGACACATTTACCAGAAGACCTTGTTCCTTATTGGGATTTTGATTTCACAGATGAATATCCTTCTGACAAAGATAGTTCCGCCTTAGCGATCACCGCCTGTGGATTATTAGAAGCCGCAAAAATGGAAGCGTATCCTCAGTCTGAAGAATTAGCGAAAGGAATGCTCTACCAATTAGGCGAACATTACACATCCTTGTCCGAACCTGATAATGAAGGTCTACTACTACATGGCGTATATGCCCATGCAGAAGGTAAAGGAATCGATGAACCTAATCTTTGGGGCGATTATTTCTACCTAGAAGCTCTGATGCGTTTAGCAAAACCCTCGTGGAAAAAATATTGGTAAGGAGAAACCAACATGCAAACTTTTGAAATAAAAGAAGACTTTCTTTTAGATGGGCAACCGATCAAATTGATCAGTGGCGCCATTCACTATTTTCGTCTTCCTCAATCACAATGGGAAGATAGCTTATATAACTTGAAAGCATTGGGCGCAAATACTGTCGAAACCTATATTCCTTGGAATATCCATGAACCCAAAGAAGGCGAATTCAACTTCGAAGGAATGAATGATTTCACTGCTTTTGTTGCACTTGCTCAACAACTCGGACTAATGGTGATCCTACGTCCTTCTGTATACATTTGTGCAGAATGGGAGTTTGGCGGTCTACCCGCTTGGTTATTAAAAGAACCAGGTATTCGTTTGCGTTCGACGGATGAACGATTTATGACAAAAGTCAAAAAATACTATGATGCCTTACTGCCTAAGATCCTACCTTTGCAGATTTCAAACGGTGGCCCTGTTATCATGATCCAAATCGAGAATGAATATGGTTCTTATGGAATGGAAAAAGCGTATCTACGTGAAACGAAGCAACTACTAGAGAATGCCGGAATCACTGTTCCTCTATTTACTTCTGATGGTGCTTGGAATGAAGTATTGGATGCTGGAACGCTGATTGAAGATGATGTATTCGTCACTGGTAATTTTGGTAGTCATTCTAAAGAGAATAGTGCGGTCTTGCAAGCCTTTTTTGAGAAGCATGGGAAAAAATGGCCCTTGATGTGTATGGAATATTGGGATGGTTGGTTCAATCGCTGGGGCGAGCCGATCATCAAACGAGATGCTCAAGACCTAGCGAATGAAGTCAAAGATATGTTAGAAGTTGGTTCTTTGAATCTGTACATGTTCCATGGAGGCACCAATTTTGGTTTTTATAATGGCTGTTCTGCTCGTGGAAATACCGACTTACCGCAATTGACAAGCTATGACTACGATGCGTTGCTCACTGAAGCTGGTGAACCTACAGAAAAATATTATGCTGTCCAACAAGCAATCAAAGAAGTTTGCCCCGACGTATGGCAAGCAGAACCACGTACAAAACAATTAGACTCTCTTGGGAGTTACCCAATTGATACTAGCGTTTCTTTACTAAATACAAAAGAAACACTAGCAAAAGCGGTACCTACCGCATATCCTATGACGATGGAACAAGTCAGCAATGGATATGGCTATGTCTTATATTCCTTAGTGCTGAAAAACTATTACCATGAAAACAAAGTTCGGATCATCGAAGCAAGTGATCGAGTTTCCGTTTATGTGGACGAAACCTATCAATTGACGCAAGACCAAACAACGATCGGTGAAGAGTTCATGATCCAAGGAAAGACAGAAAGCGAAGAAATCCAATTAGATGTATTAGTAGAAAATCATGGAAGAGTCAATTATGGCTCAAAATTGAATAACCCGACCCAAACAAAAGGGATTCGTGGCGGAATCATGCAAGATATCCATTTCCATCAAGGCTATCTACATTATCCTTTGCCACTATCAGCCGAGCAACTTCAGCTGATCGACTATCAAGCTGGCAAAAATCCAGCTCACCCTTCGTTTTACCAGGTATCATTTGATGTAACAGAACCTGTAGATACGTATATTGATTGTTCCGCATATGGCAAAGGTGTTGTTTTTGTCAATGGGATCAACTTAGGGCGTTATTGGAATCGTGGCCCCATCTATTCACTTTATTGTCCAAAAGATTTCCTTAAAAAAGGGAAAAATGAAGTGGTGATCTTCGAAACAGAAGGCGTCGAGATCCACTCTTTAGATTTTCTCGCAGAACCGAAAGTTGAGCAAAGTGTTTGATAATGATAACTAAACAAAGACGAGGGTCATCATCTGATGACCCTCGTCTCTTTTCGTTGACAGTTATTCATGTTCTAATTCAATTTTCTTGGGTTGTTCTTCTGCTGGAACTTGTTCAAACTTCCGCAATAAATAAATCTTACGAATATTCAATACTAATGTTTTGATCACCGCATACACAGGGATACAGATTAACATTCCCATGATCCCAGCAACACTTCCTGCACCGATCAATACTAAAATGATCGTTAGTGGATGAATGTTCATTGTTTTTCCGAAGAGTAATGGCTTGATCACATTGCCATCCAATTGTTGGATAACAAGAATGGATAACGCCATGTAGAGTGCTTGAAATGGCGAAATAAACAGTCCGACAATAATAGCTGGTACTGCACCAATAAAAGGGCCAACGTACGGTATGATATTCGTCACTCCGCAAACGACTGCCAGCAACAAACTATATGGCTGCTTGAAAATCGTCATTGCAATAAAACTCATCACGCCAATGATCACTGCATCCACGATCGTGCTACTGATATAAGCAGATAACGTTTCATTCAACTCTCTGACCGTTTGGCGTAATTCTCCTCGAATTGCTTGAGGAAAGAAAGGCGACAACGCATCGATAAATTTATGTCCATCTTTGAACATAAATAATAAGATGAATGGGACAGTAAACAATAAAATAAAGAATTGCATCATAAAAGAAAGAATTCTTGAAACGCTCCCTGTCAGACTAACCAACAAGATATTGAACAAGTTGCTCAACGACAAGTTGGCAGACGCAAACTGTTCTTCTAGATTCAATGAACGAAACTCTTCTCTTTGCATGATCTCAGTCAACCAACGACTTGTTTCGTCTGCATATGCAGGGATACTTCTGGTTAATTGCACTGCTTGATCAACCAATTGAGGCAAGATGTTCATGATGGTCAAAAAGACGATCACTAATAAAACGATCAATGTCAATAGATAGCCCAACACGCGTGGTACTCGATGTTTTTCTAAAAACAAGACAACTGGATTAAACATGTAATAGAAAAATCCAGCAATGATCAACGGCATAATGATTGCAGATGCCATTCTCAAAATCGGGTGAAACACATTTGGCATACGTAAAATAAAGAAAACGCCAATAATCGTTAAGACTAATTCCACTGTCCAAAATAACAATTTTGACTCTTTGAACCTTGAATACATAGATATCCTCCAAATTTCATGCTTACAGATACTCTTATTTTATCATTTATTCATCGGTAAAGCGCTATTTTTTCTTTTATTTCTTGTTATTTAAAAAAAGTGGTTACTCAGGTAGATAAACTAACCAGATGTAAGTTAGTAATATTTTTATACGTGGATAATTCTTCGATCACTTCTGCATACGTCAATCCTTTTGGTAAATCGATCGTATACACGTTTTTATAAATACGGTAATCATCCACAAATTTTACATCAAAATTGACATCCTCGATCGTAATGTTTCTTTTTTCAAAATAATCATTCAAGAAATCCTTGGTTTCTTTTCGATGAATAAATTGGATCACTAATTTTTTTGTTGTTGGTACATGGATGATGCGCTTCACTACAGTCAATGCAAACACAATACCGACGAAACTAGTGAGTGCAATGGCATAAAAACCCATTCCGATTGCAATACCCAATCCTGCGATTGCCCAAAGTGATGCTGCGGTCGTTAACCCAGTCACTGATTGTTTCGTAACAATGATCGTACCTGCTCCTAAAAAGCCGACGCCACTGACAACTTGCGCAATCAAGCGAGCTTCATCTGAACGGAGGGTCCCAACTAATTCAGGATACTCTAATGCATTTCTCAAAGCACCACTAGCAATTTCCACTTGGATCAAGGCAATAATACAAGCCCCCATACAAACCAAAATATGTGTACGCATCCCTGCTGGACGGTTTTTATATTGTCGCTCAAAACCAATTGCTCCGCCAAAAAGCAATGCGATACTCAATCGTATAATAATTTCTGGTATGGATAAAACCATATCCTCCATGAATATCCCCCCTCTTATCAAATATAGCACGACTAAAAAAAACAAACAAAATATAACTATTTTTTATGACCTAAAAAAAAGCCACTGTGCCAGATCATCTGATAAAAATCAGATGATCTCCAGTGACTGAAATCTTTTCTATTATAATTTGCTTGCTGCTGCTTCATCAACAATGACTATCACGTCATCATGATTTTGCAAAGCACTTGCTGGCATATCTGTGGTAACAGGTCCGTTGATCATTCCTTTGATTGCTTCTGCTTTACTTTCGCCATAAGCCATCAAGACGATTTTTTTACCGTTTAGAATTGAGCCGATTCCCATAGAAACTGCTTTCGTTGGGACGTCTTCCACTTTATCAAAGAAACGTTTATTGGCATTGATTGTTGATTCAGTTAAATCGACAACACTTGTTTTTCCATCAAATGGAGCACCAGGCTCATTAAAACCGATGTGACCGTTTTGACCGATCCCTAAAATTTGGATATCGATTGGATGTTCTTCAATGATTTGGTCGTAGGATTGACAAGCTTGATCTAAATCAGCTGCTTTTCCATCAGGTACGAATGTTTCTTTAAATGGTTTCTTGTCGAATAATTCAACATTCATAAAATGGCGGTAGCTTTGATCATCTGAGCCACCTAGTCCAACATACTCATCCAAGTTAACAGAAGTCATGTTACTGAAATCCATGTCGCTTGAAGTCATTTCTTTATATAAAGTGATTGGCGTACTCCCTGTTGCTAAACCTAGAACTTTCGCACCATTTTCCATTCCATTTTTAATTATCTCAAAAGCTTTTTTTCCGCCTTCTTCAGCATTTTTCACACGAATGATTTCCATAACGATTACTCCTTTTGTTTTGGTATAGCCCAATTATAGCACCTTTATTTCAAAATGACAATATCTGTATAGACCAAATATAAAAAAATCATTTATTAAGATGTAACTATCATTATTCCGTTTACCAAAACGATCCCCTACAAATTTGAAAATAAATAATAGGTAAATAAAACATGTCACAAAATTTTGTTCTTATGAAAATGACTCTAGCCTCTCTTGAAATTCTGTTGAAAGGATATGGATTGAGGGTTTCTTTTTAATCTGTACAATGAGCTTTTTAGCGATCAAATATTGATTGATTTGTTTTAATTTAGGATAAGATATATTAAGGTGTTTTCTCAATTCAATGTCCGTAATATATTCATTTACCTCATTATATAAATGACCTTGAATCAATACAAATAATACTTCAACCATATCTTTGTCTTTCAGATCCAATTGTTTAAGATTATTAATTGCATTATCTAGTTTGGCTTTTGCTATCTGTAGCTCTTCAATCACCTTAGTTTGTCCATCAATAATCAATTGATACATATTTTGTACAAACAGAGTCAAATCCGCTTTATTTCTCGGATTTGAAACTTCTTCGAATAACTTTCCATAAGCTTTTTTGTCATGTGTGATTGCATTTGAAATTGTGATCCCAGTTAAAAAATCTAATTTTCTAGAAAGATAATTTGAAATTAAAAATCTCCCCATCCGACCATTTCCATCGTAAAAAGGATGGATATATTCAAAATAGTAATGGGTAATCACGCATTTTAATAAAAAAGGAATATCTTTTCTGTTCATAAATAAAACGAGATTATTTAAATCTCTTATGATTGTTTCCTCGTTAGGATTGCCTTGATGAACTCGTTTGTTCTCAGAACCTATATAGACTACTTCCTTTCTGAATAGCTGTCCATCTGGTTGATCCTCTTCTGGAATATCTTTACGAAATAATTCATCATATATATTTCGTATTTTCACAATATCGTGAATCTCCTCAAACTCAGACTCACCCAAGTTCATGTACATATTTACTATTCCTTTAAATCTAACTATTTCATCACTATTTCTTTTCTTTATTGCTGTTCCGATTTCTTTTCTTGTACTTTGTACACCTTCAATATCGTTTGTTGATTTTATTTCATCAATGATTTGCGAATTAAAGATGTTTCTCTGGATAATCGGCGGAAGCATACTAATGTATCTTTCAATTTCTGATGAATTTTTTTGAATTCTTTCTTTTAAGTTTTCATGTTCTAATAATGGTATGTAAAATAGTTCATAACTTTCTGTTGTGATACGTTGCTCTCGATCAAAAGGATGAATTTTAAGTCCAGTCTTAAAAGTAGAAAAAAAGTTAAATCTAGAGTTATACTCTTCCTCAAATTCGTTTCTATTTTCATAAAAAGTAATTTTTAATGGTTTATAGCTCATTTTCACCACTTCTCCTTCACTCTATTTTAATAAAAATACCATTTATTAAAATAGAATGCAATTTTTTCTTGATAACCAACATCTAAATCCATAATTATGCTATAACAAAATATACCAACTAAAAAGAACCTATCCTCTCCTTTAGTTGGTATACGAAATTTATATAGTTAATTAATTTATTCTATCTTATTTTCTTTTATCAGGATAAATAATTGCTTGAAAGAAAAACGCGCACAATTGGAAAATCAGTCCCGTAACAGTCACACCTACCCAACCATAATGCTGCCACATCACTGAGCCTAATAAAGAGCCTGTTGCTCCACCGATAAAGTACATAAACATAAAAATCGTGTTGTTGCGATTACTTGTTGCTTCGCCAAGCCCTTGTACTCTGCTTTGATTCGCTACTTGCCCGAACTGGTTCCCAACATCTAATAAAATGATTGCAACTAATAGGACGGCAACATAGTCACCCGCAACAAACAAAGCGAGAAAACTAATTGTCTGCATCACTAAGCCCATACCAACGATTCGTCTTTCCGAATAAGTATCCGCCAAGCGACCAACGATCGGTGCAGCTACTGCTCCCGACAAACCAAAGATTGCCAAGATCCCTGCTTCAAAAGTTCCCCATCCATAAGCTGGACTACTGATATAAAAGATCAGCGTTGACCAAAAAAGCGAAAACGTTCCAAACATAAAAAAGCCATTGATTGCAGCTTCACGCAACAATCGTTGCTCTTTGACGAGTTTCGGTAAGCTTTTTAGTGAGGCAAGATAAGAGACTGTTGACTCTTTTTCCAACGTTCCTTGTGTTCTCGGTAATTTTAAATAGAGTAGCACAGTTAGCGCTCCAACTAGGCAAAGGGCAAATAGGTAAACACTACGCCAAGAAAACCAACTAGCAAGAAGTCCTGAAACAGTTCGAGAGAGCAAGATTCCCATTAGTAAACCACTCAATAAGATCCCCATTGTTTTTCCTCGCGCTGCTGGTCCTGCAAGTACGGCGCCGTAAGGAATAATGATTTGCGGAACGATCGATAGTAGACCAATCAAGAAAGAAGCAACTGCAAATAGAGCAAAGTTTGGTGCGAAAAAGGCTGCTAATAAGGATAGTGCAGATAATCCCGCCATGCGAATGATCAATTTAGGTCGATCGACGACATCCCCTAATGGAACTAAAAATAATAATCCTAATGCATAGCCTAATTGAGTCAGCATCGTCAACAAACCCACAGCACTCGTATTGACTGATAAATTTACCGCTACTTTTGTGCCAATTGGTTGGATATAATACATATTTGCGACGACTACCCCACAGGTGATCGCTAATAATAAAATCAATGATTTCGAAAGCGGTGTTTGCTTATTCATTTCCATCGGATTCCCCCATTTCCTTTCTTAGTTTACAACTTCTTAGAATAATTGAAAACAGGGAGGCTCAAATAAAATAAATAAGGTTATTTAACTAAATGTTTTCTTCGATCACGATAGATAATAACCACCAATACTGTTAAAACTAACACACTAGCGACCAAAACAAGTGCTTTTATATGTTCCCCATGAAACAATGCTTCTCCGCCACACGCATATAAAAGGGAAGATGGCACTACGCCGATAAGGATCGATAATAATAACTCACGAACCGAAAGATTTAAGGAGGTTGCGGCAAAGTTCACGACAGAAGACGGAATCACCGGTACCATATAGCCGATCATGACTCCTATTTTTGGATGCTTCATCCGACGTATTGCTTTGACCCAACGATTCTCTTTTTTACTATGATCCATAAAGGATAAATGTTGCATCAAAACGATCGATAAGATATTTCCAAGTGCATTGCCTGTTACATTGATGACTGTTCCTAGAAATGGACCATAACTTAGGCCGACGACCACACCGATCACAGAAGTAGGAATACCTGGCACCGCACACATCAAACTGATCAACAATGTCAAAATAAACGCAGCAGATACTCCGTGTGAACGAATTTCTCGCATCCATTCTTTGCGACTTGCCTGTGGATCTAGTAATAAGTGGATATCTGGTCGATACTCTAAATAAAGTTGATAGCCAACAAACAAAATCAGCAGTAATCCTAAACCAATCAATGTATTACGTATATATTGCTTTTTCATAGCGACTTCTTCTCCTCCTCAGACTTACTCACTGTTAGTGTATCATTAGATGAGGAAACAGAACAAACGTGATACTTAAAATACCAGACTTTCTATCACCATTATTCTAAACATGCTGAAAGCAAAACAATTCGCTCAAAAAATACCGAAATCACTCATATCAAAGGCTTCGGTGCATAATAATGAATAGAAAAGATTTAATTACTTTTACTTTGCAATAATTCACTGCTTTTAGTTTACCTTGGTTGCTTTAATATCTGGCTTTCTAATTTTTCATTAATATTTCCTATTTTTTTCTACATCGTAAGAGGATTTTTTCGATTCACCAGACTTTACTATCAGAGGATTTATTGTATATAAAGTCTATAGCTACGTTTAAATTCAATATTTGCCATTTTCATCACTGCTTTTATTGCTTCATCTGAAGAGTCGAACTGATACTTACTCTTTTCGAATCCATCTTCAACTATTGTATATCGTTCTTGATCATAACTGATAAGTAAATAGCGATCTTTTTTAAACGTAAGAATTTTTAACTTAAAACAATCCTTCGATTTAAATTTTCTTTTCAAAAATTGCTTTAATTGCTTTTTACAAATCATGTTCATTTTACTATGCCTCTACTTTCTTCATAGACTTAGTAATTCTGTGTTTTTTATTGAATCGATGAACAAATCTGTTTACTTCTTTATCAAATAATTCTTTTTTTAACGTTCGACTAATATAAAAAACTTGTACCTCCTTATCCTCTATTATAAAAGCAATTCGAAAATTTTCTTTTCCTAAACGGATTTTCATTTCATAAATCGATGGTTTTACAGGTGTATCAACAAGTTTGATTCGATAAAAGTTGTGTGTCAAATACTCATTCACTTTATATAAGATTATTTCTTGATACCTTTTTGATTGATTCTCAGAAAATATATTCAGAATTTCTTTACTGACTTTAACTTCATATGTCATGCCTATCCCTTCTTACATATATTTTTAAAGTCTATCTATCCACACTTTCTCACTGATAAGCTTTATGAAATTAAGCACGTGTTGTCCTTCTATTGCTTTGCCTGGTTAAAGTTTCAATCATTTTCACTTTTCTATGATAGTGACATTTGCTTTTCCACAAGTTAGTTCTTGTTCTAATATTGACTTTATTTGCAATGCACATTCTTTTGAAAATGGTTCAGCCTCTTCCCATGATCCTAATAATGGATAATTATGGCGTACCGTTTTAACATACTGTTTATTTTTTACTCCTCGCGTTTGGACTTCTACATAATACATAACTATACCTTCTTTGTTAAATTATTTATGTAAAGGCTACTCTTTCAAGTAGCTGAGAAAAAAATGGCAGAAAACACAGAAGATCTGGCGAGATTAATTGAAGGTTGCAACGACAAGCCTTTTGTCCAACAAGTTGGATAGAAGATCATGTAAATGCAGAACAGATTAACATCATGTAACACAATATAATTATAATCTATAAAAAAAAGTTTTTTTATTCGTTTTATTTATATCTGCTATAAAAAATACCACCCGAAGGTGGATGGGAATGGCATTTAGTTAGGAGTTGGTTTGCGCGGTGATTTTAGTATAAAAAATTATTCAGAACATTAATTGAAAAACGGAAAATATCTCACAAGTGTCATTGAGGGAGATTTTACTTTTATCTACTCTTCATAAAACCAACTTCTATTTCTTTCAGTAATCTTTTAAACGTCATCACCCCAGTTTCCTCAGAAGAGCTTAAAACAAACATGGTGGCTTTACCATTACCTATCTTTTGTAGCATCTCCTTTTCAACTAAGTTATTTACATTTTTTCTAACAGTGTGATCTTTATAGCTTGTAGAATTTACTATATCTTTAATTTTAAAAGCAGGTTTTTCCATGGCATATTTAATTATGCTAGTTTCTACTTCGTTCAGACCACTTAAACTTTCTAACATATTTATTTTCCATATCCTGACTTCAGTAGAATCAAAATTGGTATCAACTTCTGGAGTACGCAAGCTGTTCTTTGTAGCTACCTCAAAAATTCTAGGTCCTCCTGATCCTCCTTTTTCAGCAATTCCAACTCTTCTAAATAACGTTGAGATAATCGAATTTCTTGTTACAGAAAAACTTCCATTTATAAATTCATCTTTAGAAACTTTCATTTCTCCCGGGTTGTAGAAACTTACGTAATCATCACAATTGATTATTTTAATTACTTTATCAGAGTCATAATAAGCATGCATTAATGTATTTACTAATGCTTCTTTTAATGCAAGTAATAAGTCTGTTCTATAGGACCCTCTCGTCATATTTTCTTCTTGTCTATAGGAATCAGGCACACTAAGTTCTAATTTTTGAATAACTAAATTGTAGAACGAAAACAAGTTCATCTCAGGATAATTCATATCTCCACTTGATACCCTATCTCGCCAGTCAGTATCTAAAAAGCTTTGCTTTTTAAAATAATCTAATTGAAATTTTTTAAATCTATCAGTTATAGAATTATATTTGCCAAAAAATAATAATCCGCCTATTGTTAGTCTATATGGCGACTTAGAAGCTTGTCTATCTTTTTTTAATACTCCAATATTCTTTAATAATTCTTCATGACTAAGCTCTAAATATTTAGAATTATTCGTATTTCTATAAAGTAGATTTTTATATTCGTTCACTGTTTCAAGATTTAAATCGTCTATGTCATAGTTTTGCAACAGCTCACTATCAATATCATTCTGCGAGTCTACGATTAGATATTTAAATTGTGCATCATCTGCAATACGATCACCATCGTCTGTTCTAATATATGTTTTACTTTTGTTGTTGTTTATATAAACTGGTCTTCTTTCATACGGTGCTTTGGGTACATTTATTTCTATAATAGATTTACCTGATACTTTGAATGTTTGAACATCTTCATTAGTAAGTAAATTAACACTAACTTTTTGTTTATCATGGATACAATTCCAAAATTCCGTAATAACTTTTTCTGGGTTGTCGACTCCAACTACTTGGTATTCTTTTTTAGATACTAGCTCTTCTATACCTAAAATTATAATTCCGCCATTAGTATTTGCAAACGCACTATAAGTTGACCATACATCATTCGATAGTTTAGTTTGAGACTTTTTAAACTCAAGTTGGAAATTTTCTTTTGGTTCTGTGAAGATTTCATCTTTCAATTCAATAAACTTAATTTTTTACACCCCCTGATCTTAATTCAAAAGCATTTCAAAAGTATTTCAAAAGTATTCTTCTTTAAAAAATGTTGCTATTTCAACCTTTCCAATATAATTATGCTCAATAGTCTAGATAAATCAAAAGTATTTCAAAAGAATTGACAATATAAAAATTCGAGATATAATTTAGGTTTAATATATTTTAATCTGAATATTATGCCCATCATTAGATAGAGAATAACTCTAATGAGAGGTTTTTTTGTATACTCTAGAACTCGAACCTACACACCTTCTATTATGAGCTAAATACTCTATCTAACTGAGCTAAAGGTACAGGTTGTTACCACTAATTTATTTTTGAGTATGTAAATGAGAAATCGCGGCAACAAACTTGTTATCATAATAAAGGTACGTGTATGGACGGTTATGAAATTGATTATTTTGTATATGATGACAAAAATATTTTGTTGAATGATTTTTAACTTCGTCAATAAGCATTAGTTCATACAAGCTGTTCACATATAGTATGATATACTTTTATTATGTTCTTCTCTATTATGCAAATAAGCATATATAAGGGTTTTATTTGGAAGAATTTATGGCAACGTCCTATACTTAAATTATCAAATAAAAAGGACGTGAAGATAAATGTCAGATTTAGAACACAAAGAAGAAAAAGCTTTAGACAAAATTGTTGCTACAGTCAATAAACTGGATAAAGAATTAAATGAACTTGATACGTTATCTGAAAATCCAGAAAAAAAACACAACCTAAAAAAATGGTTAGTTGAACGTAAGGCGATTCATGAAATCAAAAAAATTCTTCATGAAGCTGATAAATACGAAAAATATGATGAAAAAGAACTTGATAAAGAATTTAAAGAAATTAATGATCTATTACAATAATCTGTTAAAACGACTCATTTTGAGTCGTTTTTTTATACAAAAACACTACCAGAACGCTTCTGGATAATAGTTGAGTTACGAGAAGATTATACACGTATCCAAATTCCTTTTAGCTACCGTCATCTATCACCAACTATATCTAATTACGAATAAGTTTTAGTAATAGACTTGATGAACACCTTTCTTTTCTGCTACTCCTCATGATCAAATGGTTTTTACGTTTTTACTTGTGTTGCCACGAGTTATACTAGAAACACAGCGCATTTCAAGAAACAAAAAAAGGCTAAAAACCTTAATCAATAAGGTTTTTAGCCAATCAAAAATCAATAAAATTATTTAACTGTTACAGAAGCGCCAACTTCTTCAAGTTTAGCTTTTAATTCTTCAGCTTCTTCTTTAGAAACGCCTTCTTTAACTGGTGCAGGAGCGCCATCAACTACAGCTTTAGCTTCTTTCAAGCCTAAGCCAGTTGCTTCACGAACTGCTTTGATAACTTTAACTTTTTGGTCTCCAGCTGCAGTTAATTCTACAGTGAATTCAGTTTGTTCTTCAGCAGCAGCACCGCCACCAGCAGCAACTGCAGCTACAGGAGCAGCAGCAGATACGCCAAATTCTTCTTCAATAGCTTTAACTAGGTCGTTAAGTTCTAGGATAGTTGCTTCTTTTAACTCAGCAACGATGTTTTCAATGTTCAATGCCATTTTTGTTTCCTCCATTTTAAATGTTCTTTTTTTATTTATTGTTTATGCTATGCGGCGATTAAGCTGCATCTCCATCTTCTTTGTCTGCGACTGCTTTGACAGCGTAAGCCACGTTGCGGACTGGCGCTTGTAGTACAGATAGCAACATAGATAGAAGTCCTTCGCGGTTTGGCAATTTTGCCAATGCTGTGATTTCTTCCAATGTAGATACTTTACCTTCGATGATACCGCCTTTGATTTCTAATGCTTTTGCATCTTTAGCAAATTCGTCCATGATTTTCGCTGGTGCTACTACGTCTTCGTTACTGAATGCAACGGCTGTAGGGCCAGTGAAAACTTCGTCCATGCCGTCTAGGCCGGCTTTTTTAGCTGCACGTGAAAGGATTGAGTTTTTGATAACTTTCATTTCAACGTTAGCTTCACGAAGTTGTTTACGTAAGCGTGTTACTTCATCAACAGTTAATCCACGGTAGTCAACTACGACTACAGAAGCTGCTTCTGTAAATTTTGCACTTACTTCGTCAACGATTGCTGCTTTTTTTGCGATAATTGCTTCACTCATTTTTGAGTTTCACCTCCTGAATTTTGATGGAAGAGTTTTTTACGACTGAATCGTTTGTGCCTCATCTAATCACTGCGTTCTTAGTGATTCTACTCGCTTGCGCTCGAAAGGAAACTCCTTTCGTTCAACTCAACGAGTATTGTTCATCATCTAATCACTTCGTTCTTAGTGATTCACAACAAAAAACTCTATGCCACCGTAGACATAGAGGGACTATTGAATATATTCAATAAACGTCCTCGGTAGGAAATTAAGGCTAAGCCACCTACTGTCTTCGGTACAAGTTAATTATTAACCTCAACTAGCTTAGCACGCTAAACTAGTTGAGTCAAGAATTATTTTTCAGTTGGATCAATCAACGTCCTAATCGTTGGATTAGAAAGAAGCTTGGTCTACATGGATACCAGGTCCAAATGTTGTTGTTACAGTAATGTTTTTCATGTATTGACCTTTAGCTGCAGATGGTTTAGCTTTCACTAATACATCATGGATCGCAGCAAAGTTTTCAACTAATTTTTCGTTGTCGAAAGAAACTTTACCGATTGGTACGTGGATGTTTCCAGCTTTGTCAACGCGGTAAGTTACTTTACCAGCTTTTACTTCGTTGATTGCTTTTGTTACGTCCATTGTTACAGTACCAGTTTTAGGGTTTGGCATTAAGCCTTTAGGTCCTAATACACGTCCTAGACGACCAACAGTAGCCATCATGTCAGGTGTTGCAACAACTACGTCAAAGTCAAACCATCCGTTTTGGATTTTTTGAACCATGTCGTCGTCACCAACGAAGTCTGCACCAGCTGCTTCAGCTTCTTTTGCTTTGTCTCCTTTGGCAAATACTAAAACAGTTTGTGTTTTACCAGTTCCGTTTGGTAATACAACAGCTCCACGAATTTGTTGGTCTGCTTTTTTAGGGTCTACGTTTAGACGGTATGCAACTTCAACTGTTGCATCAAATTTTGCAATGTTTGTTTCTTTCGCTAATGCTACTGCTTCAGCGACAGAATAAACTTTACTTGAATCCACTTTTTTCAATGCTTCTTGCATTTTTTTGCTCTTTTTAGCCATTTTGGTTCCTCCTTGATTGTGGTTATAACGGTTGTACCTCCCACGTGTCCTATACCTTTCAATACAGGGCCAACTGAGAAGCTACTTTCTTAGGGTGCAGATTATTCTACAGTGATCCCCATGCTTCGTGCAGTTCCTTCAACCATGCGCATTGCTGCTTCAACGTTAGCTGCGTTTAGGTCTTCCATTTTTAATTCAGCGATTTCTTTTACTTGATCGCTAGAAACTTTAGCAACTTTATTTTTGTTTGGTTCGCCTGAACCTTTTTCGATTTTCGCTGCTTTTTTCAATAATACTGCAGCTGGTGGTGTTTTTGTAACGAATGTGAATGAACGGTCTTCGTATACAGAAATCACAACTGGGATGATCAAACCTGCTTGATCAGCTGTACGAGCATTGAATTCTTTTGTGAATCCCATGATATTGATACCCGCTTGACCTAGTGCAGGACCTACTGGGGGAGCTGGAGTTGCTTTACCTGCAGGAATTTGCAATTTAACGATTTTTTCTACTTTCTTTGCCACGAGACATACCTCCTTAAGTCCGTGATGTGGTTAATTGGAGATGCATATTTCTCCTCCCACGTATTGTCAGTTGATCTTAAAATCAATTGACATATCATGTACATAACGAATGCACACTGATACAGTATAGCAAATTATTCTTTTTTTTCAACAATTTTTTCTGATTCTTTTCACCTTTATCCAAAAAAAAGCTAAATATCTGGTTAAAACGTGAAGAAATCTCTTTATAAATCGCTTATTTATGCTAAACTTACGCCTGTATGAACCTAATACATAATATATATAATAAATAAGTTCTTCTATTCTAATGAGGTGAAATAATGAAAGATCTAAAATACAGAAGTGTATTTGATATTATTGGTCCTGTCATGATTGGACCGAGCAGTTCGCATACCGCTGGAGCAGCAAGAATCGGAAAGATCGTCCGTAGTATTTTTGGCGATCAACCAGATTCTGTTGACATCTACCTATATGAGTCTTTTGCCAAAACCTATCGTGGACATGGTACTGATATTGCCTTAGTTGGAGGATTATTAGGCATGGAACCTGATGATTCTCGTTTAGCAGATTCGTTAAGGTTGGCTCATGAAGCAGGTATGGAAGTATTATTCGTACCTAAAAGTGAAAAAGCCGATCATCCTAATTCCGTCAAAATGTTGTTGAAAAAAGGCAGTCGAAAGCTTTCGGTTACAGGCATCTCAATTGGTGGGGGCAACATCCAGATTTCTGAATTGAACGGCTTCAAGATTTCATTAAGCATGGGAACACCAACCTTGATCATCGTCCACCAAGACGTTCCTGGCATGATTGCTAAAGTCACCAATATTCTTTCAGAAACCAACACCAATATCGGTACAATGACAGTTACTCGTGAGTCAAAAGGCGAAAATGCCATTATGATCATGGAAGTGGACGATCCTCAAGTAGAAGATACCGTAAAAAAACTAAAACAGTTACCAAATATTGACAGTGTCAATTATTTCGAGTAAAGGAGCAGACGAGGTATGTTTTTATCAATTGAAGAATTAGTCCAACAAGCACAAGACTACCCTAGCGTTGCCGAATTGATGATCGCAGTTGAGATGGAGATGAGCGGTCGTTCTCGTGAGCAGATCATCAATATCATGGAAAAGAATCTACTCGTGATGGAACAATCTATCGCAGAAGGAAATGCCGGCGTAACTTCTGTCACAGGAATTACTGGCGGCGATGCCAAAAAGATGGACAACTATCTTTCTCACGCTGATTTCCTTAGTGGCGAAACAATCTTGACCGCGGTTCGTAATGCGATTGCTGTGAACGAAGTCAATGCCAAAATGGGATTGATCTGCGCAACGCCTACTGCGGGCAGCGCAGGAGTTGTCCCTGGTGTCTTGATGGCCGTACGTGATCGTTTGCAATTAACCCATGAACAACAACTCGACTTCTTATTTACAGCTGGCGCTTTTGGCTTGGTCATTGCAAACAACGCATCGATCAGCGGGGCTGAAGGTGGTTGTCAAGCAGAAGTCGGATCGGCGAGTGCGATGGCTTCCGCTGCCTTGGTTTGTGCGAAAAACGGCACAGCTCACCAAGCCGCCCAAGCTGTGGCAATCACGCTTAAAAATATGATGGGTTTGATCTGCGATCCTGTAGCTGGTCTCGTCGAAGTCCCTTGCGTTAAAAGAAATGCTTTAGGTTCGTCACAAGCATTCATCTCAGCTGATATGGCTTTAGCTGGCATTGAAAGCGTGATCCCACCTGATGAAGTAGTCGCTGCCATGTACCAAGTGGGCAGACAAATGCCTTCGATTTTCAAAGAAACCGCAGAAGGCGGACTTGCAGTGACACCTACCGCGAAACGATTAACGAAAGAAATCTTAGAAAAACAAACATAGTTACTTCTTATATCAAAAGCTGAATCAGACAATGCACAAAAATTCGTTATCGCTAAAGATATGCCGAATAACCATGGCAGCAAATTTGCTGCCATGGTTATTCGGTTTGTTTCTTACATCCTTCGCTTTGCTTCAAACACAAATTGCCCCATTTGTTCATAGAGATCCGCTTTGATTTGTTTTAAGTCATGATGGACTAACTGATGATCACGTACGAGCTGTCTGCCATCCACCCACACATGAGCCACATTGGAAGCATTCGCTGAATAGACTAAGGCAGAATAAGGATCAAAAATCGGAAACATATTCACAGACTGCGTCTCAACGATAATAAAATCTGCCTTGTTCCCTACAACAAGCTGACCAGTTTCTTTAAAATCTAACAATTCCGCCCCACCTCTAGTGGCTAAACGGACAATTTCCTTCGCTGGGAAAAGCGCACGATCTTTTTCAAAGGTTTTATGAAAATTGGCAAATAGCTTCATTTGTGCAAAGAGGTCTAAAGTGTTGCCACTACTTGGACCGTCTGTACCTAAACCGACAGTTAAACCCGCAGAAAGCATCGCTTTAACTGGCGCTACACCTTTCGCTGATTTTGTGTTCGCACCGATACAGTGCGCAATTCCGACTTGCTCTCCTGCTGTAGCGACTAAAGCAATATCTGCTTCTGTCATATGGATACAATGGGCCATGATCAACGGTCTGTTCATAAAACCTAAGTCTTTCAACAACTCGAATGGGGTTTGTTGATACTGCTTCGCTAATTCCTGCATTTCATAGTCCATTTCTGCCACATGCAAGGTGATCGGCACATCGAATCGTTCACTCAATTCGACTGTCCGCTTCAACCCTTCATAGGTATTGGTATTCGGCGCATGAGGAGCCAACGCAGGCGTAATCAATGGATGATCTTTCCACTTTGGCAAGAATGTCTCACAATAAGTCAAACCACCAGAAGGCTCTACATTATCACACACAGGCATATCAATGATCGTTTCACCAAGAATCGCACGAATCTTAAACTGATCACATACTTGCGCGACTTGATCTTCAAAATAATACATGTCACAAAAACCTGTCACACCACTAAGCAACATCTCACTGATTGCATAGGCTGTACTAGCTGCCACTAGCTCTGGGGTCATGAACGCTTCTAATGGAAATAAGAACCGACGTAATCGATCTGGTACATCGTCTCCTAAAGATCGAAAAGGAATCATCCCAGCATGGGTATGTGTATTCACAAAACCCGGCAACAAGATACCCCCTGCTCCATCGATGACTTCCTCCGCAGACGCTATCCCTTTCCGCCATTCTCCTATCTCAATGATGCGATTTTCTTCAATCCGTACATACCCGTTTTTGTATTCAGTCAGTTGATCATCCATCGTTAGAACGTGGACATTTTTTATCAATGTACTCATAACAAAACACCATCACTTGGAAAAACCAACGGATAAAATTCCTGTGTTTTCGTATTCATCATTCCTTTATCTGTCATTTTGATTGCAGGTGAAACTGGTAATGACAACGTAGAAAATGACATGATCTCATTCATATTTTTGTAGCCAAGATTTTGCATTTCTCTACGCACAGTTTTTAAATCTTGGCCTAACTCTTCAATTGGCGCTTGTGAAACGATCCCGCCAATCGGTAGCGGGCAAGTTGCTGTTAATTTGCCCTCGTTAACTACCACATAGCCACCTTGTAATTCCAACAATTTTTGCTGAGCCAGCAGAATGTCTTGGCAGTTATTCCCCATCACCATCACGTTATGATGATCATGCGCCCAAGTCGTCGCAATACTTCCTGGTTTTGAAATGGGTTCTTCCATCAAAGCATACGCCACATTGCCATTCTTTCCATAACGTTCCATCACGAGCAATAAGGCGCAATCTGAATTTTCCCAATCGAGGTATCCATCTTTCACCGGAATTTCCTTCGTGATCCGTTCTGTAAACGTACCAACCTCATGTTTACGAATAACATTACAACGAACACTTGCCAAATCCGTTTTGACTGGCAACCTTAGATCATCTAAAGAAAGCTTTTTACAATGGACCGTTTGACTGTATGAAGCAGGAAATTGTTCGATTTTTTCTGGATAAGTGATCGCCTCACCTTGCCTGTAGACTTCTTTGCCCGATTTAAAGACCGCAGAAATAGCGAATGTAGATAAATCATCTAACAAAATAAAATCAGCCATTCGTCCAGGTCCAATCAATCCACGATCATTCAAACCCATTCTACGTGCAGGCGTATAAGTCGTCATATAGATCGCTTGTTCGACTGGTAACCCCGCCTCTACTGCCTTTCTCAAATTTTCATTTAAGTGACCAGTGAGTAAATCGTCTGCCATCACATCATCAGTGATCAGACAAGCATAGTCATAATATTCATTTTCTGTGATCACCGCCATATTTTCCGGTGTGATCGACTTGTTTTGAAATTGGATAAACATGCCGTTCTCAATTTTTTCTGCTAAGGATTCTGGAAACTGATGCGTATGATCAGAAGAAATCCCGCTATACATAAATGCTGCCAATTCTTCTTCGTAAATTTTAGGACAATGTCCTTCTAACGGCATCGTCGGACGTTTTTCTTTACATAGGTCAATAATTTGGCGAATCAGCGAATTTGGTTCATGGGCAATGCCGTGAAAATTCATGGCTTCGCCTAAACAAATCACTTTTGGATTGTCTAACAACTTTTCTGTTTCAGCTAACCCAATGATGCCACCGGTAGTTTCTAGTTCAGGTGTAGTGGAAGGAACGGACGATGGGATAGCATGGAAAATATCTAATTCCGTTTCTGCAGCCATAAATTCAGTCAACCCTTCAAGCCCAAAAACATTTGCCATCTCATGCGCATCCGCAATCACTGTAGTCACACCAAATGGTAAAACGGCCTTTGAAAAAATACTTGGCGTAGTCATTGAACTCTCAATGTGCATGTGGCTGTCAATCAAGCCAGGAATCATGTATTTCCCTCGGCCATCAATTTCATGAAGGATCTCCAAGTGACTCAGATCCTTTGTTGTGATGTAATAAAATTTTTCACCGCTGACTGTGACATGTTTCTTCTCAAAACATTGTTTGGCTGTGTTATACACTTGAGCATCTCTAATCAATAAGTCAATCTTCACATTTTTCCCTCACTTTTATTGTCCTTAGACACGAATAGGGGGCTGTGCGTTTCCGACACAACCACCCCAATGTTTATTTTTTCAATGATTTCCGTTGATAGGAAAATGTTTATTGGTTGATCAAACGATTCCAACGATCGATCCAGTCAGTCATTTGACTATTCACGAAATCAAAGTCAATATTTTTTGCGCGATCAGCAACTGCCCCATACGTCATATTACCAGCTTCTTCTTCACTCAACTCCACTTTATCATTCGTCGGTGCTTCATTTAATGAAAGTGCCTTTGTTTTTTGTGATTCTTCGCTAATTCTATAGTTGATGAATGAGTAAGCCAATTCTTTATTCGCTGCTTCTTTTGGAATATTGATCGTATTGTAGTTCGCATATGTGCCACTCTCAGGGACCACGTATTCGATCGTGTCAGAATCCCCTTTGACGATATCATAAGCAAAATCCATCACGATCGCTGCTTCGATTTCTCCTGCTTGGAACATGTTTGCTAAGTCAGATGATCTTGCATAGGTCTTAACGATATTTGGTTTCAATTCTTCTAAGGCTTCAAATGCTGCCTCGCCATTGTCATCTTCAATCGCTACGCCCGCATGATCACTTGCAATATACATCATCAATGGTCCGGCAGTCGTTGTAATTTCCGGGATTGAGATTTTTCCTTCTAATGCTGAATCCCAAAGATCTGACCAGCTAGTGATTTCTTTTCCAACTTTTTCTCTGTCATAAACGATACCTACACTGTTTACGGCAATTGGAACACCTGCACCACTATCAAAGACTTCCTTCGCTCCTTCAGTTAAGTCCGCTAAATTCGGGATTTTTGATTCATCTAGTTTTTCAAATAATTCTTGAGAAGCGCCATCCGCTGAGTTCGCTTGCGCTAACTCAATCACGTCGATTCCTCTAGGATTACTGATTAATTTGTTGAAGCGATCGCCACTGTTTCCTAGATCCATTGTGATCTTCGCATCGAATTCTTTTTCAAAAGGATCCATCACATCGCTTTTCACGATATCTTCGCTTAAACCAAATGTTGATACAACTAGATCTTTTGACTCTTTCGCTTCGGAAGAATTAGTTTCAGATCCTCCACCGCAAGCTGTCAATACAAACATACTTGCTAAAACTACTGAACTTACTAGAAAGCCTTTTTTCACTGATTTTTCCCCTTTTCTCTACTTATTTATCTTCCAAAAGAACGATTTTATCTTTTGGGAAATGCAGGTTGATTTGATCTCCTGCTTGGTAAATTTGTTTATCCGTACCGTTTACTAAGAACTTTCCTAAAGCCGTTGTCACTTCATACTGGTAACTTTTCCCTAAAAATGTTCTGACTTTCACTTCACCTTTTACAAGATTATGTGTCGCATCAGAGGCAATCTCAATATCTTCGGGACGGATCGTCGCTACTAATCGCTCTGCTATCGGTTGCTCATAAGGTGTCTCAATGACATTCCCTGCAGCTTGATAGCGGATGCCTTCGATTTGTTCAACTGGAAAGAAATTTTCAAAACCGATAAAATGTGCAACAAAACGAGTTTTTGGATGTCGATAGATTGTTTCCGGTGTATCATATTGCTCGATAACGCCATTATTCATGACCGCGACTTTATCCGAGATCGAAAAGCATTCTTCTTGATCGTGGGTCACAAAAACTGTTGTAATACCAAGTTGTTGTTGGATACGTTTGATCTCGATCCGCATTTGGACACGTAGTTTCGCATCTAAATTACTTAATGGTTCGTCTAGCAATAGTAACTTAGGTTCAATAACCAATGCTCGAGCCAAAGCCACTCGTTGACGTTGCCCACCTGACAGTTGTTTCGGGTAACGATCACCCAACTGTTCCAAGCCACAGATTGCTAACATATCAGCTACTTTCTTGGCGATATCCGCTTTATTTTCTTTACGCAATTTCAAACCGAAAGCGACATTCTCAGCAATCGTTAGATGAGGAAACAACGCATAGCTCTGGAATACCATACCAAAATTACGTTTATGCACAGGAACTTTCACTAATTCTTGATCTTCCAGAACAAAAGAGCCCTCATTCGGCGAAATCAATCCAGCAATCACACGTAGCGTCGTTGTTTTACCGCAACCACTAGGGCCTAATAAAGAAACTAGCTCTCCTTTTTCCATTGAAATAGACAAATCTTCTAATATATTTTGTTTTCCGTCATAACTCACACGGATATTGTTCAAATTTACAAAACTCACGGTTCTCCCCCTCATAGTTTCCAGTCATTCTCAAGTACGTTCGATTTCTTCACTCAACAGTTAAGCGATTGAAGCCAATCCTAACGTTTTCTCAATAATAAACATCAAGAAAACGGTTAATACCATGATCATTACTGAAATCGCCGACACAGTCGGATCATACGTATATTCAATGTAGCTCAACAATGAAGTGGGCAACATTGTTACTCCTGGTCCAGATAAAAACATAGAAACTGGTACATTATTGAATGAGTTGACAAAAGCCAGCATAAACGCCGCAAATATCCCAGAAGAAACATTTGGTAAGACGACTTGCATAAAAGCACGGGTTTTGGTACAACCCAATGTCCAAGCAACTTCTTCGATCGAAAAATCTAATTGCTCCATGCTTGAACCTACGACGCGAATGATATACGGTAGGCTGATCAAAAAATGACCAATCAATAAAGCTTGGATCACCGGCAAGTTAAACTTGATCACAATGTATTGGAACAAGGAATAGCCGACAACGATACCCGGAATCATCGTTGGTGACAAAAAGAAATTTTTAAAAAGCTGTTTACTCTTCATGTGGTAACGAGAAAGTGCGTAAGAAGTCGGCACGCCTACTAATAAAGCTAACAGAGTAGCCCCTATACCAATACTTAAACTCAATTTAAAGCTATTCATAAATGTTTCAGAACTTAGTGCTTTCTTGTACCATTCTAATGAGAATCCATCAATCGGAAATTGTATCGTCGATGATTGTCCAAAAGACGTTACAACAATAATCACTAATGGTAAAAACAAAAACGCAAAAACTAATACTGCGATGATCGTCATCCCTTTTTGCTTACGCATGATTCATTTCCCTCCGATCTAAACGTGCAGCAATCATATTCAATCCTTTATTCACGATCAGAGTCGTGACGATCATGATCAATGCAATGACACTTGCTGAAGTCCAATCACCTAAAGTCGATGCTTTTTGGTATAAGAAAGTCGCCATCATCATATTTTGGTTCCCACCTAAAAGTTGTGGTGTCGTATAAGCCGTCAACGTGCCTGTAAAGACTAAAATACTGCCAACGATCACTCCAGGTATACAAAGTGGCATGACGATTTTATAGAACGTTTTAAACGGACTCGCACCTAACGTTTCGGCAGCTTCCAGTGTTTCTTTCTCAATATTTTCCATCACGCCGACAAGTGTCATGACCATGGTAGGTAAGAACAAATAGACAGACCCAATAATAATTGCAAACTCCGTATATAGTAAGGCGATGGGTTGTTCGATCAGTCCTATACGAATCAAGAAATTATTGATCACTCCTGTCCTTCCTAAAATGTTGATCCAGGCAAAACTACGGATGACTGAATTGGTCAATAATGGAAACATCGTCATTGCCATCAATAAACTTTTCCACTTTTTACCCACACCTGCAATAAAATAAGCTGTTGGAATACCTAAAACGGCAGAAATCAATGTCACAATGACAGAAACGCGAATTGTTCGAAGAAAAATCTTCAAATTGAAATCATCTGTCAAAAAACTGGTGTAAGCACTTAGACTAGCACCTGTTTCAGTAAAAATAGTTGGCCATATAATATTGACCAATGGCAAAATCATAAAAAATAGTAATAAGATCGTTCCCGGCGCAATGATCAAATACGGAACATTCTTCCTCATTGTTCTCCCCCTCATTCGTGTTCTGTCTCATTATAAGAAAAAATACGAACATTTTCAAGAAAACTTTGTAATATATTCAGAAAAAAACATGAGTTATATGAAAAACATTGTAAAAAACCTGCGTTTATCCGTTTTATACAAAAAAATTGTATTTATTTTAGTTATCTATGTTTATTTTCCAAACGATTATTCGTAATTAATGCGAGTTAATTATCAAAAGTGTTGAGTAATACATCTCAGTTGAAAGAGAAAATCAGTTTTCTGGAAAAAAAAAAGAGCAATTACCGAACATTCATCCAAAAACGTTCGTTAATTACTCTTTTTATTAGACTCAACCCTTCCATAAAAACTGACTAACTTCTCGATCCACTTCTTCATTTTCATGAAGCATACTATGTGAAGCACCTTCCCCTTCTTCGATCTTTTCCATTACAGGGTTACCATGTTGTTTCAATAAGGCATAAACTGCTAATGCACTATTCAGCGGAACAGTTCCATCACTTAGCTCTACTTCACTCAACTGCCCTGCAACTAATAAAAATTGTGTGTCGGTAGGGAGATTGCCTATCATTGTTTGATAATCTTGATACCTTGAAGACACCACTGTTGGCCCATTTTCGAGTAAATTAGCTAAATTCTGACCGCTATCATCCACAAAATCATTGAAAGGTGCGCCTAGCGCTACAAACTTTTCAACTTGCGGTAAAGTGGTTTCTTGGCCATACGTGACTAGATAACGGAGGCCGCTGACTCCACCCATTGAATGTCCGACAATGTTCACTTTGTTGATTTGATCAGTTGTCTGCAAATAAACCAGACATGCACGAATCCATTCTGCTTGATTCCACTCATTATTTTCATTGTCTTCGAAAAGCACTCGGATCATTGGATTGGTTGCTTCTTTTGATAACTCCCCTTGCGCTTGAACGTTTCCATTGGTATCTACAGTCAATGTCAATTCTTGTTGCCCTTTGCTTTCTCCTTCTAACCGATCGATCATTCCTTTGAATGAATTCACTGTTCCTTTATATCCGTGAACAAATAAGGTAGGCACAGTCCCCTTTTCTACGGATTCTACTTGGCTTGTCCTCGTTGTTTCAGTGGAGGCAGTTTCTTTTTGGCTCTTGTTTTCTTGCGTTTGACAACCAGAGAGGATTAGCAGTACCAGCAACACCATGCGACTTAGTACCCGATTAAAATTCACTTTATTTTGTTTTATCACTTTTCTCACTCCTTTCATTCAAGACAAAAAAGAGCTGAGATGACTAGGCATCCCAACTCCTCCATTATTCTGATCACTGTTTAGTCGATCTTGTCTACTTGATCAAAATCAAGCTCTGTACTTGTTTCACGACCGAACATGTCAATGTTTACTTTTAGTTTTTCTTTTTCTTCATCGACTTCTGTCACTTGACCTTCTAATCCAGCAAAAGCTCCTTCGATGATCTTAACAACTTCGCCAACTTCTACTTTCAGTTCGTTTTGACGTAAACTCATACCGATTGAACGTAAGATATGATTTACTTCTTCTGGTAATAAAGGTGCAGGCTTACTTCCTGCTCCGTGAGAACCAACAAAACCAGTAACGCCCGGTGTATTACGGACAACATACCATGAAGCATCTGACATGATCATTTCTACTAAGACATATCCAGGGAATGTTTTATGAACGATTTCTTTTTCTTTCCCATTTTTCACTTCAGTTTCTGTTTCTTCAGGAACAACGACACGGAAAATAAAATCAGCCATTTTCATACTTTGCGCACGTGACTCGATATTTGCTTTTACTTTGTTTTCGTATCCAGAGTATGTATGTAATACATACCAATTTTTTTCAAAAGATTCCATTGAAGGCTCCTCATTTCATTTGTAAAATAAAAAAACCTCAGTTCCCCGAAGCTTTTCCTCTCTTTGATTATAGCACCGTTTGATGGTTTTTACTAGTGACTTATTTTTTGTTCCCTAGTAATTTAAAAAGCGTTATTTATTCTTATTTTGGTGCAGAAATTGTATTATCTACTGTTTTTTTTTTTGAAAATAATTTCTTAAAAAGCTTATTTTATAAAGATGAATCAAAAATTTTTTGTTATTAGACAAAAAGGCATAGGAAAATACATACCCAAGTCAATATTATTTATTCCTACAACGTACAATTATAGTCGTAAGGAATCTTATTGAGCTTTATAGAAATTTACGAGAGGAGGTATCCCGATGGAAACAATAAGACAACTCATTGCATCGATTTTTGGTTGGTTAGATTCTTTCGCATTGATTCTTTGCTGTATCACTGTTTTCTTTTTAAGTTTAAAAGTCTCGTCTTTGGAAAAAGAAGTAAAAATACTAAAGAATACTTTTAAAAACCATTCAAAATAAGAGTCATGTTGTATGATTCAAATCAGTACATATCTACATTTCCAGATAGTCCGATCCGTTCAAACACTTTCTAGATAAACCAAAAAAAACCGAAAAGATAGCAAATGAAGTGCCCCCTGTCAAGTAGACAGTAAAAAAACAAAAATGGTATGAAAACAGGGATCGAGTCACTCGATTCCTGT